>JAFQHB010000002.1 GCA_017398165.1 Bacillota bacterium | reverse complement strand
GGCGCAGACGATGATCTCCTCGTGTTCACCGTTGGTATAGGTCAGCAGTGCGCCGAGCTGTTGGGAGGTATCCTGGGTGTAGCCGCGCTCTGCCATATAGACATCGAGCGAGGCTGTGGGCTTGGCGAGGATGATGCGCGGGTCCTGCTGTATCTCGGCGTAGGGGGCATCGGTGAAGAGTACACGGTAGAGCCCGGCGGCGGTATCATATGGGTCGCCTGCGCCAAATACCGCGTATGAAATCATCGAGGCGGCCAGACCAAGACAGACGGCCAGCAGGAAGAGCAGCAGAAAGCATTTTTGCAGTTTGCGGTGCAGATGAAGCATAGACAAGCCTCCTGACGTATAATTGATGAGAGGATCCTCATTGGATGCGGCGGGCGAGGCGGGCGGTCAGCCGGCCGGTGAGGATGCCGAGCAGCGCCCCGGCCAGTACGTCGCTGGGGAAGTGGACGTAGAGATACAGGCGGGAGAAAGCGATCAGTACCGCCAGCAGCAGGGCCGGTGCGCCCAGCCGCTTATCCTGGGTGAAGATGGCGGTGGCGGCGGCAAAGGAAGATATGGTGTGCCCCGAGGGAAAGGAAAAGCTGGTCTCACGCAGGGCGGAGGGCAGCAGATCGGCCGGCGGCGCCAGCCAGAATGGGCGCGGCCGCTCGATAAGTGGCTTTAGTATGTAATTGCCCAGCAGATTGGCAGCAAAAAGTGCCGCCAGCAGTATAAGGCCGGTGCGGCGGGTCGGGCGGCGCAGCACCAGCAGCTGGGCTGCCAGCAGCCAGATCGTGCCGCAATCGCCGAGGTGGGAGAACAGCGGCAGCAGCACATCGCCCAGCGCGGAGCGGCAGTGCTGCCGGATGGCATCAAGTATGGCAAAGTCTATACGGTATAAAGTATCGGATAAAGTGTCGATAAAAGATTGCATTGTGGTATTGTGTGCCGGGCGGCAGCAGGAATGCCGCGGCAAGTTCATATTATTTTAATAATTTTATGCTATGCTTGGCACGCTATGATCTATAAGCTGTGCTGAGTTTATTATAGCATCGGCGGAGCCGGGTGGGCAAGTAGCTGTGGCTTGCATAACAGGCGGGATTATGGTAAAATTTGATTGCAGCGGGTGATATTGTCGCTGTATGAGTATAATTGGGAGGTGTGGGTTTTGCAGAGAATTACCGGGCGGAGTACACTGCATATCATAATGGCGATGCTGCTTTGCCTGTTGTCTTTGGGTTGCTGGGGGCGTCCTGCCTATGCGGCGGATACTGTCTACCGGGCCGAGCTGGATGGTGAGGTAGGCGATTATATGGTCGCCTATATGGAGAGAGTCTATGATGAGGCGGCACAAAGCGGTGCTGATGCGGTGCTGCTGGATCTGGATACCTACGGCGGCTATGTGACGGCTGCGGTATCGCTGAAGCAGCTCATTATGGATGAAGAAATGCCGACTTATTGCTATATCAACGATAAGGCGATATCAGCCGGTGCGCTGATCGCGCTTTCCTGTGATGGGATAGCTGTCAATACCGGCGGCACTATCGGTGCGGCCGAGCCGCGTCTGGGCGGGGAAAAGGCTGATGAAAAGGTAGTTTCCTTCTGGACGGCGGAGCTGGTGAATGCTGCCGAGACCAACGGGCGGGACAGCCGGCTGGCTGCAGCGATGAGCGATAGCTCTGTGGTGATAGCAGGGCTGAGCGAGGAAGGCAAGCTGCTGACACTGACGGCACAGCAGGCGGTGGATCGCGGTATCGCTGACAGTATGGCGGCAACGACTGATGAAGCTCTGGCGGCTTTTGGCCTGCAGGGGGCGGATATCATCACCGCCGAACCGAATATGCAGGAGAATCTGACGCAGATATTGAATAATTCGGTGGTATCGACGCTGCTGCTTTCGATCGGTATCGGCTGTATGGTGCTGGAGGTTATGTTTGCCGGGGTCGGTATGTTTGCGGCTTTGGGTATTACTTCCCTGGCGCTGTATTTTATCGGCGCGCTGCTGCTGAGCTATACGGCGTGGATCGCGATAGCACTGGCGGTGGCCGGTCTGGTGCTGCTGATACTGGAGATTTTCGTGGTGCCGGGCTTTGGGCTGTGCGGTGTACTGGGTATCGCCAGCATCATCGGTGCGGTGATATGCGTAGCACCGAGCATAACGGTAGCCCTGCTGCAGATCGCAATAGCCATCGCAGTGACGGTGCTGCTGGTGATCATCAGCCTGAAGTGCGGACGGACACGGCGTGTCTGGAGCCGTCTGATACTGAAGGATTCGACATCTACCGAGGGCGGATACCTCAGCCAGCCGCTTTCTATCCGTCAGCTTGTCGGCCAGAGTGGTGTGGCGCTGACTGATCTGCGCCCGTCGGGTGCGGCGCTGCTGGACGGCAGACGTACCGACGTGCTGACCGAGGGTGAATTCATCAAGCGCGGTACGGCGGTGCAGGTCATCCGGGTGGATGGCAGCAGTGTCGTCGTCATCCCGATAGATGATGATGCGGAATAGGCCGGGATATGACCGGGATATAATTTGTTTAACAAGTTGTGAAAGTATATAGACGTTGGATTATTAGTTTTATTTGAGGAGGAATGATGGAAAATGCCAATTGATATTGCTGCTATGAGTGCTGGTCTGATAGTATTTATCATTGTCATCGCGTTGTTTATTATTTTGGGCTTCGTGCCGATAGGTCTGTGGATCTCGGCGCTGGCCGCCGGTGTGAAGGTCGGCATCGTGGATCTGATCGGTATGCGTCTGCGGCGGGTATCCCCGGCCAAGATCGTAAATCCGCTCATTAAGGCCGAGAAAGCCGGTCTGGATGTGAAGGTAACGCAGCTGGAGGCGCATTATCTGGCCGGCGGTAATGTCGATCGTGTGGTGAATGCGCTGATCGCGGCAGAGCGCGCCAATATCTCGCTGGGTTTTGAGCGTGCGGCTGCTATTGATCTGGCCGGCCGTGACGTACTGCAGGCCGTGCAGATGAGTGTAAACCCCAAAGTCATCGAGACCCCTGTGGTGGCTGCTATGGCCAAGGACGGTATCGAGGTGCGCTCCAAGGCGCGTGTTACCGTGCGTGCCAATATCGACCGCCTGGTGGGCGGCGCCGGTGAGGAGACTATCATCGCCCGTGTCGGCGAAGGTATCGTTACCACCGTCGGCTCCAGCGATTCGCACAAGGCAGTGCTGGAGAACCCCGATATGATTTCCAAAACCGTATTGGCCAAGGGTCTGGATACCGGTACGGCTTTTGAGATTCTCTCCATCGATGTGGCGGATGTGGACGTCGGGCGCAACATCGGCGCCAAACTGCAGGCTGATCAGGCCGAGGCGGATAAGCAGATCGCCCAGGCCAAGGCCGAGGAGCGTCGTGCGATGGCAGTAGCGCAGGAGCAGGAAATGATCGCCGAGATACAGGCGATGCGGGTCAAAGTCGTGGAGGCGGAGGCGCAGGTGCCGCTGGCGATGGCCGAGGCTTTCCGCAACGGTAATCTGGGTGTGATGGATTATTACAATATGATGAACGTGCAGGCCGATACCAAAATGCGCGAGGGTGTTGCCAATTCCGGCAAGACCGGCGGCAATCAGCAGGCCTGATGGTGCCGTGCTGTTATAGTACTGCACAGTGATAGTGATAAGCAGTGATACTAAACCGTTATAAAGGATGGTGAGCGCATGGAACTGCTTTTATGGCTGGTGATAATGTTGGTTGTCAATACGATATTTGGCGGCAAAAACAATAAGACCGGCAAGAAAATACCG
>JAFQHB010000030.1 GCA_017398165.1 Bacillota bacterium | reverse complement strand
ATGCCATCGCTACCCGCCAGAAGGAGTCTGAGGAGCTGGCGGCGTTGATCCGCGCAGCTACCGCACCTACAGACAAGGTGGGCAGCGGTATCTATGCCTGGCCGCTGCGGGGCTACAGTAATGTCAGCTCGGATTATGGCTGGCGTACACTGCGCGGCAAGCGTAATCTGCACACCGGTATTGATATGCCGGCGCCCAAGGGTACGCCGATATATGCCTGTGATTCCGGCGAGGTGATTTTGGCGCGCTGGTATGGTTCTTATGGCTATTGCGTCATTATTAACCACGGCAATAATATGTCTACCCTGTATGCACACCAGAGCAAGCTGGGCTGCAGCGTCGGTGACAGTGTCGATCAGGGTGATGTTATCGGCTACGTCGGCTCGACAGGTAATTCCACCGGCAATCACCTGCATCTGGAGGTACGCAAAAACGGTAATCATACCTCGCCGTGGAATTATGTCAGCAAGCCCTGAGGCTGATATCAGGTGATGATAAGGCTGCCGTAATATAGACGGTGCCGTGCTAATATATCAATAAAGGGGGCTGGGCGTACGGCTCCCTTTCTGCTTATGCAGTGAATAAAAAGACCGCACAAGTGGTCGGAAAGCGTGATGGTGTATGCGAAAAAGCAGACTTTGGGTAAATATCACGGTGACTGCCGGTTTGCTGGGCAGTATGTTGGCCCTCTCGGCCTGCCGGGCAGAGGATACCGAGCTGCCTGCCGGCGGTGATATTGCGGCCGGGGCGGCGGCTTCCGGCGTTATGGATGCGGTGGAGGTGCTGCGGGAGGAGCAGCACGACAGATACGCTATTTATTACACCGCCGAGGAATATGCCGAGCTGCTGCGCGAGGTTACCGGGTCTTACAGCGGTATAGGTATTTATGTCTACCCTGATGATGCGACGGGGCGGGCGATGATATACGGTGTGATGAAGAACGGCCCGGCCTATCAGGCAGGTCTGCTGCCGGGCGACGTTTTTTTGGAGGTAAACGGCGAGGATCTGCGCGAGCTGGGCTATGATGCGGTATCGGATAAGCTGATAAGCTACCCCGAAGGCTCGGAGCTGCAGTTATTGCTGGAGAGGCGGGCTGATGACGGTACGACGGAAGAAGTAACTATCGACGTACGCACCGCCAAGGTAGATATACCGACGATGGACTATAAGCTGCTGGACGGCGGTATCGGCCTGATACGCATTGAGAGCTTTAATATGACTACCGGCGATCAGTTTGCGGCGGCTTATGACGATCTGGTGCAGCAGGGAATGCAGGGTCTGATAATTGATCTGCGCAACAACGGCGGCGGCGAGGTAACGGCGGCACTGAAGATATGTGATTATTTCGTGCCCAAGGGTGAGCCTCTGATGCATATTGTCGATTCTACCGGCGTGTATTATTACTCGGCGGCGGAGCAGGCGGTGGATATGCTGCTGGTGGTGCTGCAGAACGGTCATTCCGCCAGTGCTTCGGAGATATTGATCGGTGCGGTGCACGATAATGCCGCCGGTATTACCATTGGCGAGACATCCTACGGCAAGG
Organism: Bacillota bacterium; assembly: GCA_017398165.1. Classification (GTDB taxonomy): domain Bacteria; phylum Bacillota; class Dehalobacteriia; order UBA4068; family UBA4997; genus Avidehalobacter. Next base: position 4,412 of record JAFQHB010000030.1, on the reverse strand, counting down.
GCATCGTGCAGGATCTGGTGCAGCTCTCATCCGGGGCGGGGCTGCGCTTTACCTCGGCACAGTATAAGACCTCGCACAATAATTATATCCACGAGTGCGGTATCGAGCCGGATATTTATTACCCAATGCCGCAGGATGCCGACCCGCTGGCGATGTACACTATGAATCCCGAGGCAGACCCGCAGTTGGTAAAGGCGTGTGATACGTTGCAGGAAATGATATTGAAGTAATAGTGAAGAGTGAATGGTGAAGAAGCAGAAGTTACTTGTTGTTATGCGGAGTTAATGGTGAAAAAGCAGAAATTACCTGTGGTTTCTGCGGGGTATATAAAGAATATAAAGACAGAAGTGATGCGGTGGCGTTGCTTCTGTTTTTTTGTTGCCCCGGCTTGTGTTGGCACATAGGCTGAGAAAGAGCGGATAGCAGGAGGTGTCGGGACATTATGCATGAGGGCAAGATTGTAAGGCTTTTTACCGGGGCACATACACCGGATGGTTTTCGTTCCTTTGGCGGGGAGGCTCTGCGCGATATGGAGAGGGTCTTTATCATCGAGGGTGCGCCGGGCTGCGGCCAGGGGGCTATCATCGGTCTGGCGGCCAGGAGTATGGCGGAGCGCGGCTATGACGTGGAGGTATGGCCTGGTACGATATCGGCGGATATGCCTGCGGGGGTGGTGATACCGCGGCTGGGGGCGGCAGTGATCGACGGCACGATGATGCAGGGTGATGAGCCGCAGTACCCCGGTGTGCGTGATGAGATAATAGATCTGGGGGAATATTGGAATCGCCGCCAGCTGCGCCGCCACGCCGCTGAGATCAGGGCGCTGACGGATGATGTGGCGGCCGGTCTGCGCCGTATCTATGCCCGTATGGCGGAATGTGACGCTGTGCGCCGCGGTCGGGATGATGCGGCAGCAGCAATAACCGAGGGCGAGCTGCAGAATATCTGCCGGGCGCTGGCGGAGGAGATATTTGGCGGGCAGCATCTGCAGGTGCGTCGCTTCTTCAGCGGGGCGGTGGGGATGGATGGCTGGCAGAGTACGGCACAGGAGCTTTCTGCCGTGTGCCGCAGACGCTGGCTAATATATGGGGCCTCGGCGGATAGTGTGGCGGCGGCGCTGGAGGAGATGCAGCGGCAGGCGGTGAATCGCGGGCACAATGTTGACCTGTATTATAGCTGCTGGCGTCCGGATAAGCTGGATATGGTGGTGCTGCCGGGAATATCGGCGGCACTGGTGGATAGCTCATTGCCGGATCTGGAGCCGCGGCCGGATGACCGCCTGATCAAATTGAACGAACTGCCGGAGGAAACATTGGCGGCGGAGGATGATTGGGAGGAATGCTGGCAGCAGCAATTAGACGCGGCGGTGGCCGAGACCGAGGCTGCATATCAGGTGTATGAGCGTCTGGCCGGGTATTATCGTTCGGCCATTGACGCCGAGCGTCTGGAAGGCGCAGCCCGGGCGCTGCTGGAGGAATTGTGGTCTATGGCGGCAGAGCGTGAGCAGGAATAGCCGGGTAATGCGGCACCCGATGATATGGTGCGGGGATTTTGTTTGTATATTTCCGGGCGGTCGGCATATACCTTGATTAGCGGCAAATTGGATTTGCCCGGAGGAGGTATAGCTATGGAAAACACCGATCGGGGTGCTGCTGTCGGCAGGGCTGCGCTGCCGCTGGCGCAGACGGTATTCTTGCCCAAGACGGCGATGGGCGTAAAATATATAGAAAACATCCGCACCAACGTCTATGCGGAGAATGTGGAGATGCAGCAGGGCACGCGCTGCCTGCGCGGCTTTTATGAGCTGGATATTGAGTATCGCGGGCTGGAGGGGCGCAGGCTGTATAAGCATCGGGTGATGCTGCCGCTGCGGGCCGAACTGCCGGGGGATTGGCTGCCGGGTATGCGCTGCGAGGTATCGGATATACACGCTGCCATCAGCAGACCGGCAGTGCGGATACTTTCGCCTTATGTTTTGGAGTTTTCCGGCCGGCTGCGGCTGGAATATATCGGTAATATGGGGGCGAAGCCGGGTGCATTACCGCCGGTGAGTACCCCGCGCCCCAAGTCTGTGGAGCGGCATTGGAGCAGTGATATACCGCCGGTGCTGCAGGATGAGGCCGCCAAACGGTTGGAAAGCAAAATAGACAGTATGTTCTTCCGCCGGGCGGGGGATGCCGAGGCAGCAGATAGGACAAATGCGGCAGATATTGCCGATAAGCCCGCTATGCCGCCGGTGCGTGCCGCAGAAGCAGCAGAAGAAAGATCTGAGGCGGATGAGAGCGGTTTTCGTCTGCCGGTGTGGCGGCGTGGTATGCGCCCAACGCAGAGCAGGGAATCACAGCGGCGTGACGGCCGTGGTATTGTGTCGGCAGTCTGGCGCAATAGCGTGATGCGAAATGACGCGGTGCAGGATGATACGGTACGGCATAATGCGATGCAGGATGATGCGATGCAGGATAATATGATGCGGAATGATGCTGTGCGGAATGATGCTGTGCGGAATGATGCGATGCAGGATGATATGATGCGGAACGATATGATGCGGAACGATATGATGCGGAATGATATGATGCAGAATGATGTTGTACGGAATGATGCGATGCAGGATAATATGATGCGGAATGACACTGTGCGGAATAATGCCGTGCAGAATGATATGATGCGGAATGAGACTGTGCGGAATGATACTGTACAGGATGATATGCCTCAGGATGAGATCGTGCAGAATACGATGCTTTCAGGGCGGCGTAATGAGTTGGGACGTAAGATCGAGCGAGTATTTTCCCGTTTGCAGAGCAGGGAAATCGGGGATATCTTTCGTCAGGAGATCATATCGCAGGTGCGTCCGCAACAGCCTGGGGATATTATGGCACGGGAGAATGTATCTGAATCGGCCGGGATGGAAAATGCGGGCATAAATGATGCGGATATGTATAATAGCGGAATGTATGACACTGATATGTATAATGCTGATAGGCATAATGCGGATATGGAGGATACCGGGGCGGAGGATACCGAATCGGCGGCAGGATATCACTTGCCAGTGTGGAAACGCCGGGGAGACGCCGGACAGATGGCTTCGCCCGGAGGTGTGGCTGCCCTGCGGGATAAAATACTGGGGCGGATGGAGCAGAATAACGCCTACGCTGCCGCAGGTGTGTTTAAGACCCAGCGTATCGCGGAGCGCCCGCGTGCGGCGGAGCAGCTGCCGGAGCGGGAGCCGGATAAAGGCCGGGTGCGGGCAATGCTGACGGCAGCGGCAATATCCCGCCTGCGCTCCCAGGGGGAGAAACTGGTGGCGGCGGATGCGGCGGCAGCGGCCGGGTATCAGGCTGATACAGTGAATGAACGCATCGAGGCCGGACAGCAGAGGGAGCAGGAGAAGGCAGCGCGAGCAGCAGCACCGCAGGTTGTCTGGAACAGCCCGAAAGAAGTGACGGCAGATATTGCGGCGGCAGTGGTGGAGCAAACGCCGCATAAGGCCGTAGAGCAGGCTGCAGAAGCTGCACCGGCACCGGCTGCTGTGAGGCACAGCGATGAAATGGCGGAAAGTACGGAAAGGCTTGCAGAAGCCGCTGCGGTAGTGGATGCGCCTGCGGTAATCATTGTAGATGCTGCGGCAGAAGCTGTGGCCGGGCAGGACGGTGACGATGAGCAGACAGTGCTTTCGGATGCCGTAAATGACTGCCAAAAAGCTCATCATAGCGAATCATATCATCATAGCCAGAATCATCATAATGAAATGGACCATCATAATGAAATAGACCGTCACAATGAAATGGATCATCACGATGAAGCAGAACACAATGCCGCAGAGGAGGTAAGAGAAAGCGAAATGAGAGAAGCAAAAAGCGAGGACATAAATACAGAAGCAAGCGAAATTGCTGATGATTTGGCCAGGGAAGTCGCTGCGGATGATGGCAATACTGCGGAGAGCGCCGATATCGAGGCAGCGGTGAGTGTCGATGATAGCCATATGGCAGAGGGAACACCTGTCGTGGCGCAGGATAATGAAGCTGCTACGGTAAATGAAGCTGTGGTAAATGAAGCCGCTGCAGCCGGAGCTGCCGCAGCAGAGCCCGCAGCCGGCGCGGTGGAGGATGAGGCGGCAGATAGCGTTGCTGTGGCAGGTGCCGGTGTGACTCAGAATTCGGCGGACAGGGTGCGGCTCATCAATACTAACGGTGTGCGCCTGCGGATGAACAGCGGTGTGCGCCAGAGTATGCCGCTGCCTGCCGTCGGCGCCAAGGGCGGCGGGCGTGCGCTGAAATATTATGTGGTGAAGCCCGGTGATGACCCGATGAGTATAGCCTTGAAGCATAACGTATCGCTGGAAAGCCTGCAGGCGCATAATAAGCTGACGGACGGGGAATTGACAGCCGGTATGGTGCTGCGGATCCCGTGCTGAT
>JAFQHB010000029.1 GCA_017398165.1 Bacillota bacterium | reverse complement strand
ACGCTGCTTTTGCCCGCCGGATAAATTGGCGCCGCCCTGGGATACCGGGGCAGACAGACCGCCCGGCAGCCGGTATACGAAATCGGCCTGGGCGGTATCCAGTGCCTGGCGGAGCTGCTCATCGGTGGCATCCGGGCAGCCGTAGCGCAGGTTTTCGGCGATAGTGCCGGAGAACAGCCAGGCCTTCTGCGGGACGTAGGCGATGCGTTGGCGCAGCTCCTGCTGGGGGATATCGCGGATATCCTGCCCGCCGAAGCTGATACAGCCGGAGGTAGCCTCGTGGAAGCGCAGCAGCAGGTTGATGATAGTGGATTTGCCGCTGCCGGTGCTGCCGATTATGGCGGTAGTCTCGCCGCGGCGGCAGGCGAAATCGAGCCCCTGCAGCGTGGCTTCATCGGCATCGGCAAAGCGAAAGGATACATCTGTAAAGCGGCATATCTCCTCCTGCCTGCCGGGGACAGCGGCAGCAGTGCTATCGGTGATCTCCGGCCGGTGCTGCAGCACGGCATCGACACGCTGCAGGCAGATGACGGCGCGCGGCAGCATCATAATTACCATCTGCGACATCACGACGTAAAAGAGTATCATAATGGCGTATTCCGTCAGCGCAGTGATATCGCCGATCTCCATATAGCCGGCGCCTACGCGATCGGCGCCCTGCCACAGGATGCCCACTATGCACAGGTTGATCATCAGCATAGCCAGACTCTCCAGCCCGGCGAAAAGGCGGTTGGCACGGATGGAGGATTCGGCGTAATCCTCAAATGTCTTACGCATCCGCTGTTCCTCGTGGCGTTCTTTGTTAAAGGCGCGGATGACGCGGACACCGGTGATATTCTCCCGCAGGACGACATTGATGCGATCCAGGAAGCCCTGCAGACGGTTGAATATTGCGGCGGCACGGGTGGTGATAAAGAGAGAGCAGATCAGTACCAGTGCGGTGATGCCGATCAGCATCAGCCCCATACGGCGATCAATACGCAGTGCCATTATCGAGCCCATAATGCACATTATCGGCACCGGCAGTATCATCTGGATAGTCCAGACGAAAGCCATCTGGATGATATTGATATCGTTGAGCGTGCGGGTTATCATTGAGCCCGCGCCAAAGCTCTCAAAATCCGTGCCGGAGAAAGTGAGTGTCTTGTCATAGAGGGCGTTGCGTATATCGCGTCCCATACGGGAGGATATATTGGCACACAGCCAGCTGCCGGCCAGTGTGCCGCCGCCCGCCGCCAGCGCGGCTATCAGCATCAGGACGCCTTTTTGCAGGACGAGCTGCATATCGCGGCTGCTGACGCCGATATTTATCATCTCGGCAGTCAGGGTGGGGATATAGAGCGCACCGCCGACATCCAGCAGTGTCATCAGTATCGTCAGCAGGCACAGCCATTTATAGGGGCGGATAAACGTCAGCAGAGTCTTCATTGGTTGTCGGCAGCCTCCCTGGCGTTATTGGTATTGCCGGTGCCAACACGGTCAAAAGCGGCAGTGAGATTGGCGCTGTAGCTTTCTATGGCATTGATGAAATCCGGCGCAAAATGCTGCAGTGTTTGCTGCATAGCCAGCTGCTCGGCCTGATAGAATGGTGTCAGGCAGTGGTCGATATAGGTACGTCCGGCGGGTGTCAGGCAGATCTGCATTTCACGCCTTTTGCCCGGGATGGGCTGCAGGGTGATGTAGCCGGCGGCTTCCCATTGTTTGGTCACGGTGTTCAGGGTTGTCTTGGGCATCTGCCATTCGTCGATGATCTGCTTTTGAGAGCAGGTTTCGCGGCAGGCCAGCGCAAACATCAGATTGAGCTCCGATTGTTTGCAGCCCAGCTTGCGGCTGTTGGCGTAGTAACATTCGTCGATGTTGGTGGCAGCGATGATGAGGCGGCGGGTCAGCTCCTCTATGGCCGGCGGTGTGATGTTGGCGGAATTTTCCATATTATACTGTGGCCTCCTGTATTGAAGCAGTGTGTGCGGCAGTGTGTGCAGGATGGATGCTGCGACCTTGCAGGGCTGGCATCTGCGCTGCACGAGCGGGGCGGGGCGATAAAAGTGCTTAGGTTTGATAGAAACGTAAGAGATTTTTTGGTGTACCGCTTCCGTTTCTGTCCGTCGCCCCACCTGCTGCCCTTTCGGGCACTTCCGCCCCTGTCGGGGCTCCTTGCCACCCTTTTATTGAAATTTTTCTGCCTTGCGCGCAACGCTTAGTGCTGCGCCCCTATGGGGCTGGCACTATTGCTGTTGCGTGCAGGCCGGGACGATTTTAGTGGTTCTATAGTTAGATTTGATATAAAAAAAAGTGTGTAAAAAAGCTAAAAGTACGGATGCGTACTTTATTGTAATACGGAACCGTACTATTGTCAATAGAGCGCGGGCGGCGTTATTTTTGCAAAAAACCTTGTAAAAGCATATTGAAAAAAAAGGCCGGGTAGGATATAATCATATAGTAAAGATTAAAAAGAGATTTTTTGCCGCTTGGAGAAAGTGTATAAGTTGCTTCGCCTTTGAGCAGGCTTGGATGAGGAGGACGAAAAAGTGCGTAAACCCAACGCTGCAGGAAAGGTAATGCTGTTGATTATCGCAGCTATTATATGTATTACTGTCGGTTTTATCAGCGGGCAGCTGGTAAAGGCTATGAGTACTCTGCCGGGGAATGCTGATGACCCGGTGGCAACACAAAGCTACGTAGAGACTACTGTCGGTGAGCGTCTGGCAGTGCTGACTACCCGTATAGAAGAGCTGGAGGCCGAACTGGCCACCCTGAAAGGCGGTGCGGCTGCCACTACACCTGATCCCGGTACCAATGACCCCGGTACCACCACACCCGGCAATAACGATACTGCCAAGACCGGTACTGTGACCGGCAACACTGTGAACGTGCGTT
>JAFQHB010000028.1 GCA_017398165.1 Bacillota bacterium | reverse complement strand
GGGGGATCACAGCGTTATATCGAGCTGAAATACGGCCAGAAATTGATGAAAAGCCAGCCTGCCAGCGTTATCAGGGTTATGCCGATAACGGTTTGCTTGAGGCCGTGCTGAAAGAGGAAAGTGCTGGACAAGCCGTGGCCGATCGGGATGGCGCGAATGGATGTCGGCAGCATATAGGCGGTATTAAAGGCTGCGGCTGTGATGTAGATATAGGGGATAGGATCAAGGCCGGAGGCTTGGGTGACGCTGATGACGATAGGCAGCGAGATGGCTGCTGCGGCAGTATTGCTGGCGGTTTCGGCCAGAATGACGGTGAATATCGTGAAGATCAGGATGGTCACAATGCCGCCGTTAAGATCTATGCCGGCGATGATCTGGGCGATAGCTTCGGCGGCACCTGTATCGGTAATGATGGTGCCAAGGGCTGCGCCGCCCGCAAAGATGAAAAGCAGCCCCCACAGCACGCCTTTTTCTGCTTCTGCCCAGCCCAGCAGGGTATGGCGGTCTTCCTTGCAGGAGGGGATGATCGTCAGCAGCAGGCCGGTGAGCAGGAATACATAGGCAGGCTTTAATCCCGGTAGCTGGGATGCGTACAGCGGACGCACAAAAGCCATAATAGTAGCGATCGCAAATAAAAGCAGGCTGATCTTTTCGTCGCGTGACATCGGCGGCAGCTTGGCATATTCCTGCTCAAAGAAATAACGGCTGCCGGGCAATACTTTTTTATTGGGACGAATGGTAAAGAGCAGCAGCAGATTGGCTATGCAAAGCAGCGCCAGAAAAGGCAGCAGATGGGATGTCCACGAGATGTAGGCATATTCCTGACCGCTGAGGCGCTCGAATTGATCGACTGCCAGCAGATTCATCGCGCCGCCAAGGGGAGTGCCGAGGCCGCCAATGCCGCTGCCCCATGTGATCGCCACCATGATAATGGCTGCGATGCGGCTATTGCGGACATCTTTCTCGCCGACGAATTTAAGCATGGAAATGGCGATGGGCAGCATGATAGCGCAAACAACGGCATTGGGCAATATCATAGAGAGCAGTGTCGCCAGAATGAACCAGACGATGATCTGTTGGTGGATCTTCGGGCCGATAATGCAGAGCGCCCGCATTGCCAGACGCTTATCCAGACCGCATTTCTCCCATGAAAGGGAGAGCAGATCGGCGCCAAAAAGCAGAATGATGATCTCGCTGAAGAATTTGCTGGTAATGGAGTCCATCGGCACAAGATCGAACAGCGAGTTAATGACAATAGGCAAAAAAGCGGTGCAGCTGACCGGCAGCGGGATGGACACCCACCAGCAGCACATCCATAAAAGCAGGCCGATAGCCGCCCGAGCATCAAAGGTGAACGAGGTGGGTATCAGCAGCAGCGCAGCACCAAAAAGCAGCGGGCCTAAAAGCAGACTGATGATCTTGGAATTACCCGGGGTATGGTGATGCGGCAAGTGAAACAGATGGGATGGTGGGTGGAATGGGAAACGAAAATGGTGATGGGACATAGGAATACCTGCTTTCGATTTTAGTGTGTTGATCTGAGATGATATAATTTCAGATGAAATTTCCGAGATAATTCAATTTTCGAGATAATTTCGTACTATTGTATTATAGCACTTTGGGGGTGGAGTGGCGGGGAAAATGCTCAAGAATACAGTATACATAAACAAAGCTGGTGCTTTTTTAAGGGGGCGGTGGGCTGATATGCACAGGTAAAATCAGGAAAAAATAATTTTGCTATGGAATTTTTAGTCAGTATGATTGACAATCTGAGGTTTTTGAATTAAAATAAAGCTGAAAGTGTATGTGCGGATCAAGCGCATTCTCTTTGGGTTTTATATGATTATAAAATGGAGGAAGAAAAATGGCAAAACAGAAATTTGAACGTACAAAAGCCCATGTAAACATCGGCACCATTGGTCACGTTGACCACGGCAAGACCACTCTGACCGCAGCAATCACCCGCTGCCTGGCATCTGCCGGCGGTGCAGAGGCGAAAGCTTATGATCAGATCGACTCCGCGCCCGAGGAGCGCGCTCGTGGTATCACGATCAACACCGCACACGTAGAGTACGAGACCGCCGGCCGTCACTATGC
>JAFQHB010000027.1 GCA_017398165.1 Bacillota bacterium | reverse complement strand
GTGGGAAGATACTGTTGCCCAAGCCCCGGCTGACGATCATCCGCGTCTCGCCGTGCTGATGCACACCCTCGGTATATTGCGGATTCAGGCCCTGCCCCGGTGCATACACCGCACCCAGACCCGGCAAACACCACTGCCCGCCGTGTGCGTGCCCACAGAAAACCACGTTCGCTCCGACAGCCGCATACAGGTCAAAAAATTCCGGTCGGTGTGCCAGCAGCACGGTATAGCCGCCGCACTGCCCCAATAGCCGGCTCAATTCTTCCGCCGGCAGCAGCGGCTCCACGCTGCCCGTATCATCAACCACCACCCCGGCATTTACCGACGAATCATCCAGCCCTGCCAGCCACAGCACGTCTTTGCCGTACTCCAGCGCAGCCGCCTGATTCGCCAGCACCGTCACCCCGGCCGCCGCCAGCCCGGTCAGCAATTCCTCCAGCTTACCATCAGCCGCCAGACGCATCTCGTGATTGCCGGTCACATAATATACCGGTGCTGTCTGCACCGCCCAGCCGCAAAATCCAATGCCGCGGCTATATCCGTCCGCCGCGAATCCACCAGATCGCCGGTCAGCAGGATAACGTCCGGCTGTTCTGCCGCCAGTCTGGCCAACAGCCCGGCATTACCCGCACCAAATTCCGCATTATGCAGATCAGATACCTGCGCCAGCACCAGCCCATCCAGCCCCACCGGCAGCCCGGCGTCCGCCACTGTCAGCCGCGATACCTGAATACTGCTGTTGCCCCACCACAGCCAGCCCAGCAGCAAAAGCGGCAGCAGCCACACCAACAGACGTTTCTTCCTGAGCATAATTCACCTCCGCTGCACGTATCGCCGCCACTATCCCATCAGGTTTTCAGCGATCTCCTATATTATCCGCCTCAATGTGCCGCCCATATGTACGGGCAGCCAACCGCCGGTTTACCGCCGCAGGAAGTCATCCACCGCTGCATTAAAGGCCGCAGCATTACCCGCCGCCACGAAATGATCACCCGGCAGACGCACGATCTCACCCTGCGGCAGACTGTCGCAGATCAGTTGGCTATGCCGATCACTTATCATATCACGCTCACCCACTATGACCAGCACAGGCATATCCAGCCTGCCCAGCTCAGACGGTCGAATGTGCGGCTCGTGCACCATCAGTCCCAACATTTCCACCCGATCCCGTGCTTTGGCGTCAAACAGTGCCGCCAGACGCGCTGCCGCATATTCCAGCAGCACCTGTCCCAGCACTGTGGGCTTCATCCCGGCAGGATAGATATTGGCCCCGTTCAATACCAGCCGCCGCACCCTGCCGGGATACTTCAGCGCAAAAAGTACAGCAATATTGCCGCCGTCCGAGAAGCCCAGCAAATCGACACTGTGCAGCCCTCGCGCATCCAGAAAAGCCGCCAGATCATCGGCAAACTGCCCCAGCGTAAACGGCGCATCCCCCCGCGGCGAGTGCCCATGCCCGCGCGTATCCACCGCCAGCACCCGCCGCTGCCGCGCAAAGAACTCTATCTGTGCCGCGAAGTATTCACTGCTCTCACCGTTGCCGTGCAGCAGCACCAGCGGCTCACCCTGCCCGGCCTCGCGGTAATAAAGCTCAAAGCCCTGCTCCATAAGATACCTCCCGCAATACGCACCAATAAAACAGACAGCAGCGAACACACCCGCCCGTCCGCTGCTACCGCTAACTTCCTTATATTATACCACAAAAATATTACCGCGCCAGACTTATTTGTCCGAGACTACCTCGTCCTCGCCCAGCCAGGTCTGCTCTGCACCCAAAGTCCGGCCAAAAATGCGTGCGGCATCCTCAGCGTGCTTGGCCTGATGATACTTGAAAAGCATCCGCCCCGGCTCGATCTCACCCAGAATCTCGATCTTGCCGGTAGGATGAGACATCACATAGCGCACCGTCTTGCCCTGACCGTTTTGCAGCCCCTTGGCGGCATCCACAATACGGCAGCCCTCCAGCAGCGGCACCTGAAAATGATTGTGCACTCCACGCACCGGCCGACACTGAAAGATATAGTACGGCTGCACATTGATAGTGGTCAGGCGGCGCAGCAGATCGGCCAGCACCATCGGATCATCATTAACGCCCGCCAGCAGCACCGTCTGGTTGCGTACCGCCACCCCGCAGGCCACCAGCGCACGCACCGCCTCCATCGCCTCGGGCGTTACCTCACGCGGGTGGTTGAATTGCGTTACCACATATATCTGCTTCTCGCGGCCGTACTTCATCAACAAACGCTGCAGTTCGCCGTCCTCGCTGATACGCTGCGGTATCACCACCGGCGTCCGGGTGCCAAAGCGGATGAAATCCAGATGATCTATCGCCGTAAAGGCCTGCAAATACTGCTCTATCCGCCCGTTGCTGTTCAAAAACGCATCCCCGCCGGATATCAGCACGTTGGTGATCTCGTTATGCTGCTGCACATAAGCCGCCTGCTCGGCGATATTACCCACCGCCTCGCCGCTCGCCAGACCCACCAGCCGCTTGCGGAAACAATGCCGGCAATACATCGCACAAAGATCGGTAGAGAGTATCAGCGCCGTCTGGCGATACTTATGCTGCATCCCCGGCAGCACGGTGTTGGATGCCTCGCCGCTGGTATCCTCGGCGCCGCCGTCTTCCATCTCCCAGCCGGAGGGTATGCTCATCTTGCGGATCGGGTCTTCCGGGTCATCCCGGTCGATCAACGACATATAATACGAATTCGTCAGCACCGGGTAAACCTCGGCGATTTTCTGCAGCCGCTCCGCCTCTGCACCCTCCAGCCCCAACAATTCAGCTACTTCCCTGCCATCTGCATAAGACTCCCGCAGTATTTTCTGCCATTTCATCAAAGTTCTCATCTCGCTTTCCGTTCTCTTAATTTATAATTTTTTAACTACTATTATATATCGATGCCAATATATCGGCCCGGCAATACACCGCCCCCCAGCATCGGCACGGAATCACAGCAAATTGCCCACCCCATGCCGCAGCACCCGCAGGAAAACCTCCTTCTCCTCCGCGCTGATACCACCAAAGAACACATCCTCCAGGCAACGCATCACCGCCAGTATCTGCTGCAATACCTGCTGCCCGTCCTGCGTCAGATAGACGTGCCAGGCACGGCGATCCCCCTGTGCAGCCCGCCGCTCGATCAATCCCTGCTCCTCCAGACGGGTCAGCAGCACCGTCACCGTGGCCTGCTCCACCAGACATTCAGCCGCCAACTCCTTCTGCGTACACCCGGGATGCCGCGCCACCGCGAACAGTATCTTCGGCTGGCCGCCGGACAATCCATACTCCGCCACATCCGCCACCAGATGCTTCTGCAAAAGATGATAGCTGCCAAAAAGCCACCCATACAAACCGATTTGCTCACCCGGCTCCATCGGCTCCCGCCGCATCACTCTATCCCGTATAGTCTGCATACACTACATCTCCCCGTCTTGCCGGGCATAGCCGATGCCCGCTTTATACTTAGCAATCTAATCATTATAATTCTAATTATACCCGCACTCACCTCCCGCTGTCAAGCCGTGTACAGTACGGTCTTTGCTTCTAATTTCTCCCTCTCACGCATATATCTGACACAAAAGCCCCGCACCCCCGCAAAAGGAGCGATCACAATGAACCCGACCGAAGCCCAAATGCTGCAATTCTACGCCATACTCGATACACTGATAGACGAAACCACCGCCCCCCTCCCCACCAACAGCATCACCGGGGATTTTATCGCCGCTATGCTGCCCTATTACCGCGCCGCCATAGATATTGCCGCCACTCTGCCGGAGCACAGCTCGCACCAGCCCTCCCGGGATATTGCACTGGATATCATATCCCGCCAGACCCGGCTCATCGAGGCACTGCAGCAATTACCGCCCGAATGTGCCGCACAGCCCAATACCCGCACCCAAAGCGAACAGTTCCGCCGCACCTTCCTCTCCGAGCTGCAAACCACCGTGCAGGAACTTGCCGATGTCCCTTTCAGCCGGCGCACCGAGTGTAATTTCATCCGCCAAATGCTGATATACCAGCGCGGCGCCACCCGCCTCGCCCAGACGGCTCTGCAGCGCGCCATCTGCCAGCAGCTCACCGGTATCCTGCTGGCCGCCGCAGTCGATCAGCAATCCACCATCCGCCAGCTCCAGACTCTGAGCAGCGTTCTGAAATGTGCCGAATAAGTGGTCCAATGTCACCTTTGCCTGCTTATGTTGCAAAAAACCACAAAAATTTCCGTTTAATTCCTGATATTTCCTCTTGACATTCCATCCGGGATGTACTATAATAATTAAGCATCTTATATGTGATGCCTGATTATCGCGGAGTGGAGCAGCTGGCAGCTCGTCGGGCTCATAACCCGAAGGCCGCAGGTTCAAGTCCTGCCTCCGCAACCAAAACAGATACCGCTGTTGATACAATCGTGTCGACAGCGGTATCGTTCTTTTACCGCAAAAAACATAGGCTGAATAAGCACTTATAAAAACAAGCGTTGCATTTTGGGAGTATTTCACCCATCCTACAACGCTTTTTTGATTGTTTTTATAGTCCCTCCCCGGGACTTAACCCAACATTCATACTGACCTATCGTTAAACAACCGCATTTCGTTAAACGGCTGATTACACAACAAGCAATTGCTGATGCAGTAGGTGTACAGTTGCGCACATATCAAAAATGGGAAAAGGGAGAAACCATTCCAGACGGATACAATCTGATTAAGTTGATGAATTACCTTAACATTGGATCCGTACAGGATTTTATCGTAAACGATCCTATTTTTGACGATGGGTTTAAAAAATTTAGAGCAAGAAGTAGCTATAATTAATCACTCTACTAACGCACTTAAAACAGGGAGGAAAAAATGGGATTGTTATTGTTTGAGGATGATGATCTGGATTTACTGCATGAAGTGATAAACAATCTTCAGATTTGTTTTCACCATGCGTATGCACCAGACGGTCATTTTTCAGTTCAAAGCTTATTTGAGCTCCAAAATGATGATAAAAATGTTAAAATTATCGCTGACAGAAATATTGTGTCTCCTATTTGCGAGATAGCAACAAAAGGCAAATTGAAAGATACGCATAGAATGCAGAAAATTGCTTTATTTGTTACTTGGACAAAATATATACGTGCACAACTTTCAAGCGGATTGGGTTTATATGAAAGTGACACATCTGGACTAAGTACCATTTCCGGAGAAGAAAATCGCCTCCAATTTTTACACGGCGTGGATACAATTCCATCGCAGCTGTGGAAAATGCTTGCATTCGGTCAGATTGAAGAAATCCCAGCATCATATCTTTTCAAGAAAACCAAAGTTAATAACATCAAGTATGACTTCAGCGATAACTTATTATATCTTTGTAATCAGGCAGCGATTATAAAAATTACGCAGCTTATACGAACATCTGGAATTTCGGGTGTAGACAAATACATCTCTTTCATGGAATGGTATGCTGACAATATGGACATCGCAGAAAGTATCGTTTTTTATGCAGCTTGTGTTTTTATGGATGTTAATCACGCCTCTAAACCCAAAGGTAGCAAATCACAGAACTATCACAAGGCTTTGGCAGGAATTAAAAATCAAGCATGGGACATTACGTACATTACCGCTTGGAGTATGCAGTATCGAAATGAGAGTGCTAACGATGTAACGATGTTCGCAACGGATGACATAACACAGAAAGTTATTGCAGTGAATATCCTTCCTCCGGGTGAATGCTCAAATGCGTTAAGCGCCATATTTACTGAGGAACAAGATTATAAACGAGTATCACAGTTTTTTGAAAAGAAATTGGGTTCATCACGTGTGCGACCCTTCTCACTTAGAAAAAAAGAGGACAACATATCTATCATTCAGAAATTGATAGCCGAAGAGACAATGACTTTACAAAATATGTTCTAATAAAAAAGACATTCTCGCGTCTTGGAGAATGTCTTTTTTGTATCACACAAAGTTGACTACTTGTGTTTATAGCCTCACCTCAACCTCGCTGCCGTTCTTGAAATGAAACACTAACCGTTCATCTGCGTACACGGTTACGTGGTCAACGGTGGTGTGCCAGAGAGGTGGGTTGAATTGAAGCTGTAGGTTATCAAGCTCGGTGATGGCGAAAAGAAATCCGCTCATAATGTCTGCCTGGATGAGCCTGCGGTCACGCTTTTTCTGCAAGGTGTCATAGCGGTTTTGCACCTTTTCGTGGCGTTCCACCAAGGAGTTATATCGGCTGATATATTCATCCTGGTCGATGGCCTTTACGGCATTTTCGTTGATGCACTTCTGAATGAGGCCTGCGACCACATCCATCTCTTGGAGAAGTTCTTCGCATTCGGCATCAATTGCTGCGGTATCCATCAGTTCGTGACGGATAAGCCTGCCGTCCTCAAGAAGCGCCTCTCTGTTAACCATCAGTTTGCTTAACGCTACCACGAAAAGCTCCTTAATATCGTCTTCGTATAAATGTGGTGTGGTGCATATGGCGTCACCCTTGAATTTTGCATTGCATTGCCATATGGTTCGGCGGTATTTGCTGTTGGAATGCCATACCTTTGAACCGAAAATCTCACCGCAATCTCCGCAGATGAGTTTCCCGGCAAAGGGGCTGGTGGAAAAGGTACGCCTGCCGCTGTCTTTTCTGCGTTTCAGTTCCAACTGAACCCGCTCCCATTCTTCCGGTGCGATGATGGCGGGATGGCTGTGTTCCACATAATACTGCGGAACTTCACCCTCGTTGACCTTCATCTTTTTCTGCAGAAAATCCACGGTGTATTTCTTCTGCAGAAGTGCCGAGCCTTTGTATTTCTCATTTTGAAGAATGCTCTCGATCGTATGTCTTTGCCATACCGTTTTCCCGGAAGGCGTGGGTACACCGCTTTCGGTCAAGTGTTTTGCAATAGATCCTGCGGACATCCCTTCCACAAACATTCGGTAAATGGTGCGGACGATTTCTGCCTCTTCGGGAACGATCTCGGGCAGACCGTCTGCACCTTTTCTGTATCCCAGGAACTGTTTGTACGGCATATTAACCTTGCCGTCGGCAAAGCGTTTGCGTTGTCCCCAGGTTACGTTCTCGGAAATGGAACGGCTTTCTTCCTGGGCGAGGGATGACATTATGGTGATAAGCAGCTCGCCTTTGGAATCCATCGTCCATATATTTTCCTTTTCAAAATAAACCTCAACACCCTTGTCCTTCAGCTTGCGGACGGTCGTAAGGCTGTCCACAGTGTTACGAGCGAAACGGCTTACGCTCTTGGTTACGATGAGGTCGATTTTACCGCTCAAGGCATCGGCTATCATTCGGTTAAAGCCATCTCGTTTTTTGGTGTTGAGGGCGGAAATACCCTCATCCGTATAGACTTCAACAAACTCCCATTCGGGACGGCTTTTAATGTAATTGGTGTAGTAATCCACCTGCGCCTCATAGCTTGTGAACTGTTCATCACTGTCGGTGGACACACGGGCATAGCCTGCAACCTTGCGTTTTGCCTTCGAGGTGGTGGGGATACCCGTGTGCAAGTTTCGTGTGGCGGGTATTACGGTTACGTTTTTAGCTGTTGCCATTTTGCTTACTCCTTTCTTTTGTTTTCTTACCGACCGCTGCCCTCATCTCGGGAGTCCAACTTTCCGAGCGTGAGCGGTCTTTCCATCGTTTAACGATTGTTTCTCCGTTTTCAAGGGAGAATATCAAGGTGTTGTCCTTATCGGCTGTAATAGTCGTTATTTTACTGAAATTATCGATCTCGGCGGTGATCGCCATCAAAGTCGGTTCCGGGATGGCTTTTGATGGGCAGAACTTTTTGCCGAGGGTATTGTAAGTCGAGCATATCCATACGGGGCCCGTTTTCGTTACCTTTCTGCGATAGTGTTTTCCGCATCCGGCACAGGTGATAAGTCCCGTAAAAGGATATTCTGTTTTCGTTTGTGGTTTTGCAAAACGTTCCGCCCGTCTTGCCATCTCCAGTTGTACCAAGTTATAGGTACCGATATCAATGATCGGCTCGTGGGTGTTCTCTGCATGGTACTGCGGAAGTTCTCCGTGATTAACAAGAGTGCGTTTTGTAAGGTGGTTCTCACGGAATTTTGTTTGAAGCAGAAGATTGCCCGTATAGGCATAGTTGCGAAGGATTCTGCTCACAGCACTTTGATGCCAAGTGCAGCCCTGCTGTGTGAGTATTCCTTCTTCGTTAAGCCGTTTCATAATGACGGCAACGCCCTTGCCGTCAAGGTAGTCACGAAAGATGGAGCGAACCACCTCTGCCTCCTCGGGAACGATGACGTATTTCTCGCCGTCATATCGGTATCCCATCATAAATCCTCTCCAGGGTTTTCCGTTTTGGAACTGTTGCCGTACCCGCCACTTTTGATTCTCACTGGCGGAGAGGCTTTCTTCCTGGGCATAGCTTGCAAGAATAGTCAGCATCAACTCACCGTCCGAGGTTGCCGAATGAATATTTTGCTCTTCAAAGTAAACATCCACACCCAGGTTCTTTAGTTCCCTTACGGTTTCGAGTAAGGTCAGCGTATTCCTTGCGAAGCGCGAAACGGATTTGGTTATAATCATATCCACCTTTCCGTTTCGGCAATCCGCAAGGAGCCTTTGAAAGTTTTCTCGGTTGTCCTTCGTGCCGGTCAGAGCCTCATCGGCATATACGCCTGCGTACTCCCATCCGCCGTGGTTCTGTATCAATTTGCTGTAATAGCTCACCTGGGCGGAAAGTGAGTGGAGCATAGCATCCTTGCCGGAGGATACTCTGGCGTATGCCGCCACCCGTTTTGCTCTCGGCAATTCCGTTTTTGCAAAACAGGTCTGTGTAACGATCCTTTCCAATACATATACCTCCTTTGTATCAATTAAGGTCACTACATATTCGCTCTAACTGGCGGATATATCAAGCAGATTCCGCAAATATACTATCCGAAGATAATCCGTATTTACGGGACAGCATTGTCGATATCTTACAATACTCTTTCTCGGTAAAAGTACCATCCTCCGCAAGGCTTTTTAGCAGAGCCAGGGAGGTTCGGTACAGCATCATATTTTCGGCTGCATATTTATCCTGCTTGTCTTGACGCAACATAGCAGGCACGGCTGCAGTATTTTCTGTTTTTGTTACCATAACTCTCAAACTCCTTTCCTCAGTATTCGCAGGTGAGATTATAATAGGCTTTGCGATTCACAGCCTCCTGGTGAGTGTTCCACCACAGCATTCGGCAACTGTCCGAACAGAATTTTTTCTCACGACGTTTTTCGCTTTGCAGTACAGGCTTACCGCAGTTTTTGCAATGCTTGGTGTTATGGATCGTTGGATGCCTGTGGATATAGGAACGAACGGTCCCGGCAGGCAAACCCAACGCTATCGCTATCTTTGAAGGGGTATGCCCTTCAAGGCGCATACGATCAATGGCTGTTTGGTCTTGCTGTGTCATACATATCTCCTTTCGGTGTTTTGGGAGAGCGACCCGAAAGCCGCCCTCCTGCATAACCTTATTCCTTGTCGCTCTTGACTTTAAGTAGCTTTACTGCTT
>JAFQHB010000026.1 GCA_017398165.1 Bacillota bacterium | reverse complement strand
CCTATCTATCTATAAGAATACCATAAAAATCGGCTCTGCGACACCTTTTTCCTGCATTTCCCGCAAATTTTTACCAAATTAAAAAGCCAGCCCCGACACATAATGACCGGGTCTGGCTTTTCCTATTACCCTATAAAAACAAAATATACACACCCGTCCTCGCCTGCTATGCGCCCAGTTCGGTGATGGCCAGATCGATACGGCTCAACGATTCCTCGCGGCCAAAGACCTCCATCAGTTCGGTAGCACCGCCGGGGGTAACGGCTTTGCGCGCCACCGCGATACGCACTGCCCACATCACCGCACCCGCCTTATAGCCGCTGTCCGCTGCGTACTGCTTCAGCAGCTCAAACAGGGTATCGTTCTGCCAATCGGCCACGTCGGCCAGCAGCGGACGCACCTGCTGCAATATTTGCAGGCACAGCTCGGGAGTGGTTTTATTCTTCTTATTGGTGTAAGCCTCGGCATCGAGCGGCAGACGTTCAGCCACGAAGTCTACTTTCCCGGCTATCTCGGCAAAGGTGATGACACGGGTATGCAGCAGCGCCGCCAGCTTGGTGAGGTCAGTGCCTGCGGGGCAGATATCGGCCAGCACCGGCACGGCACGCGCCGCAAATTCCTCCGGCGGGAGAGCCTTGATGTACTCCGAGTTAAACCAGTTCAGCTTTTCATAATCAAAAACCGAGGGGGACTTGCTGACGCCCTCCAGCGAGAAGCTCTGCTGCAGCTCAGCCAGCGAGAATATCTCCTGATTAGTGCCTTTGGGACACCAGCCCAGCAGCGCGATATAATTCAGGATGGCCTCCGGCAGGTAGCCGCCGTTCACCAGATCCTGGAAGCTCACAGCACCGTGGCGTTTGGAGAGCTTCGAAACCTTGCCGTCCGGGCCCTGACCCATCAGCAGCGGCAGATGCACATAATGCGGGCGTTCCCAGCCAAAAGCATCATAAAGCAGCACGTATTTGGGGGTCGATGTCAGATATTCGCTGCCGCGGACGACGTGGGTAATGCCCATCAGGTGATCGTCTACCACATGGGCGAAGTTATACGTCGGATAGCCGTCGGCCTTCAGCAGGATCTGATCCTGCATTTCCTTATTCTCCATCGAGATCTCGCCAAAGACCTCGTCATAATAAGAGGTAACACCCTCCAGCGGGATCTTCTGACGGATGACATAGCTCTCCCCGGCCTGCAGGCGGGCTGCCACCTCATCGGCACTCAAATCGCGGCAGTGGCGATCATAACCGCCGAGCCCGCCCTCATCGTGCAGCGCGGCCAGACGCTCCTGCGTGCAGAAGCAATAGTAAGCATCGCCCTGCGCCACCAACTGCTCGGCGTATTTTTTGTAGATATCGCGGCGCTCGCTCTGCACATAGGGGCCGTTCGGGCCGCCAACGCCGGGGCCTTCATCATAGGAGAGGCCGGTCATCCGCAGGGTATCCAGAATGACATCTACCGCGCCCTCCACCAGACGCTCCTGATCGGTGTCCTCGATACGGACGATGAAGCTGCCGCCCTGTGCCCTGGCCAGCAGATAGGCATACAGGGCAGTCCGCAGGTTGCCGATATGCATAAAACCGGTCGGCGAAGGAGCAAACCGGGTCTTGACTGTCTGATTATCGCACATAAAAAATTCCTCCAGAAAATAAAAATGTGGTATCATATACCAAATCGCTACATATATGATACCACATTTTCGGCTGCGACTCAACCAGAATTACGGCCGCAGCACATATACCTGATGATACCCCATAGATGCGAGCACCTGCGCCGCCGCCCGGCTGCGCTCACCCCGGCTGCAATACAGCAGCAGTGTACGCCCGCGATCCGGCGCGATACTGCTGATCTGCCCGGGCAGACGCTCCAGCGGCAGCAGCATACTCCCCGGCAGATGCCCGGCACGAAACTCTTCCGGCGTGCGTACATCCAGCAGCAGCGCGCCCTGGCGGCGCCGGCGCTCACCCTCTGCCTGGGATAGCGTCTGGATCTTTGGCATCGCCAGCACCTCCTTTCCTGCCCGGCCGATGCTGCCCGCCGGGCAAAGTTTTTCTGAAAATATTATATGCAAAACCCCTTGACAGGCCGCCGGGAAATTGTTATAATGTTAGAGCGTTGATGCGGCGGACTTGCCGGAGTAGCTCAATTGGCAGAGCAGCTGATTTGTAATCAGCAGGTTGCGGGTTCGAGTCCCATCTCCGGCTCCAATTTAATATTATGGAGGGGTTCCCGAGTGGCCAAAGGG
>JAFQHB010000025.1 GCA_017398165.1 Bacillota bacterium | reverse complement strand
TGATATCATCAAAGGTGCGGTAGAATGTGGTGAGGTGTTCTTCGGATGTGTTTTTGGCCGCGTAGCTCTGGGTATGTATCAGGTCCACCTCGATCTGCAGAGGAGTGTTGGAGAGACAGCGCAGGAGCTGTGTCTCGGTAGCGATTTTGGTGGGCATCAGGTTGACGATAGCGATCTTCAGCGGGCGTATATCCTGCGAGAGCGCACGGGTCTCTGTCATTACGAAAATATGTTCATCCTCCAGGATAGGTCTGGCGGGCAGGTCGTTCGGGATTTTGACGGGCATAGCGTAAACCTCCTTGGGTATTGATGTGCAGAGTCATATGAATTGCAGTGCAGAGTAATATGATGAGAAATCAAAAATCAGGCATATCACATATGGCCGGTGATATAAAACAGCAGGCAGACCGCCAGGAAAATGCAGATGCCGCCGAGTATCTTGCCGAGGTTTTTGGAATCACGTTTGTATTCAAAAGGATTTTTGATGATGTCCATAATGATATCCTTAGTGCTTTCCGGCTCGACTTTGGCGGCCGGCTGGCCTTTTTTGCGATTGATGCCGACGGCGTTATTTTTATTCTTGCGTTTGCTCATTGGTAACAGTTCCTCCAGATTGGCCGGTGTGATCGGCCTATAATAAGCAATAATAACATATTACGGGCCGATAATCCAGCGTTAGCGGCGTTCTTTTTTGTTGGTGGGCTAAATTTTTGTGATTTTGACAGGCGGGGCAGGGCGGCTACTACCAGATATAGCGGCGCGAGGAAAAATTTATCAAAAAAATCCCCTATAGTTGGCAACTTTTTTTATCAAACCACTTGCAAAGCGGAATGATTTTTGATAGAATATAAAAGGTTATTCGCAGGCTATGCCCTGTGGGTAATTAATCTGAAAGGTTGTTGCCTGTAAAAAGGAGGTGGAACCCATGGCAAAATGCGAAATTTGCGGCAAGACTATGCAGAGCGGTATGAAAGTCAGCCATTCGCACATCCGTACCAAGCGCAAATGGAAGCCCAATCTGCAGAGAGTAAGAGCAATCGTCAACGGTACTCCCAAGAGAGTTACTGCTTGCACTCGCTGCCTGCGTTCCGGCAAGGTCGAACGGGCAATTTAATCAGGCTGTGTGCCTGGGATAGTTTATAAACACCTGCTTGATAGAGCTGCGGCTCATCGGGCGGGTGTTTTTATGTGTTCATACTGTTATGACAGGGTATAATGGATACAGGGTATAATGGGTATTAAATACAGGGTGCTGTATTCGGCGGTGATATCGCCCGACGCTGCGGCATATATTGGCTGATAGATGGGGATAAGGCTGCAAAATTTGCTGCGTCGAAAATTTGTATCAGGTTTTCACCAAAATATGGTTTGCTTTATCGGCCAATGTAGGTTATACTATTATATATGGATATCATAATGAGGATATCAGGAGGTGTTCTTATGACACGAAATATCAATACAGAGCTGGGTACTATCGAAATCTCCAAAGAGATCCTGGCCACATATATCGGCCTTGCCGCTACCAACTGCTTTGGTGTGGTGGGTATGTCGTCCAAAACATTGAAAGATGGCTTCGCTACTCTGCTGGGCAAGGAATCCATCAGCCGCGGTGTCGAGATCATTGAGAAGGATGATGCACTGCAGGTCAATGTTTATATCATCGTTGGCTACGGTATGAAAATCTCGGAAATCGCCAACAATGTGATCCAAAGGATCAAATACAACGTAAGCGAATATGTCGGCTTGCAGCTGGATAATGTTAATCTGGTGGTGCAGGGCGTTCGTATCCTGGATTAAGGGGGCGGCGATTTGATCAAGGTATTGCAGACAAAAGATTTTATCGCGTTCTTTATTGGCGCATCAGCCAACCTGACGGCCAATAAAGAGCGTGTCAACGCGCTGAATGTCTTCCCGGTGCCGGATGGCGATACCGGCACCAATATGGGGCTGACGATGAGCTCGGCTGTGCGTGATCTGCCGGCACAGACGACTATCACTGCCGCTGCCAAGGTATTGGCACACGGTGCGCTGCTGGGTGCGCGCGGTAACTCCGGCGTTATTTTGAGCCAGATCCTGCGCGGCTTCTCTCAGGGTGTGGACAGTGATACCGAGCTGGGTGCGGCAGGCTTTGCCCGCGCTATGCAGAAAGGTATCGAGCTGGCCTATAAATCGGTAGCCAAGCCGGTGGAGGGCACGATTTTGACCGTTGCCCGCAAAATGTCGGAGGCAGCGACCGCAGCAGTGGAGCGCGACGCCTATATCAGTGTGGAGGCTCTGCTGGAGGATATGCTGCAGCACGGCTATAAAGCTCTGGCCGAGACGCCTGACCAGCTGCCGGTATTGAAGCAGGCAGGCGTAGTGGATTCCGGTGCCAGCGGTTTGATCGCGATTTTTGAGGGCGGCCTGCGGGCTGTCCGCGGTGAGGAATTTGAGATCGATCTCAGCATCCCCGGCAAAGCCGATTTTACCAAACAGCCGGTAAGTGATGTAGACGATCACAGTGATCTGGTAAATCATTACTGCACCGAGTTCTTTATTCACGGTCAGGATATCGATGTGGAGGTTTATCGCGCACATTTGCAGGATATGGGCGAGAGTCAGGTCATCGTGGGTAATGAGAGTGTCGTCAAGACGCATATCCACACGGCCGATCCGGGTGCGGTACTGAGCTATGCTTTGCAGTTTGGTTCGCTGCATGATCTGAAGATAGATAATATGAAAGATCAGCACCGGGAAACGCTGATTACCGAGGAGGACAAGCTGGGTACTGCTATGCAGCAGGCCGGTGAGGCACTGGCTGAGGCTATCGGTGGGCTGGAGCCCGTTGAGCTGCCGCTGTGCGGTGTAGTTGCCGTCTCCTGCGGTGATGGCGTGGATCAGATCTTCCGTGAGATGGGCGTGGCGGCGCTGGTGAGCGGCGGCCAGAGTATGAATCCGAGTGCCGAGGACATTTGGCAGGCCATTCAGGCCACCCCCGCGCAGGAGATCGTACTGCTGCCCAATAACAGTAATATCATTATGGCGGCTACCCAGGCCGGCCAGATAGCCGATAAGCCGGTAGCCATCGTGCCGAGCAAATTTATCACTCAGGGTATCGCTGCGCTGATGGATTTTGACCCGGAAAGAACTGCCGAGGAAAACGCCGAAGCGATGCAGGAAGCTATGGGGGCTGTACGCAACGGCCAGATTACTTATGCGGTGCGTGATTCGCAGTTTGATGGGCAGGATATCCACGAGGGGGATATTCTGGGCCTGCTGGATGGTAAGATCGCTGTTGTCGAGCCGGATATCGAGACTG
>JAFQHB010000024.1 GCA_017398165.1 Bacillota bacterium | reverse complement strand
CTGTTCTGTGCGCCATCATACACAGCTCATCGGCGAATTCATCCGCCGCGTGGCTCATCGAATGACCCATAGAACGACCCATCCGGCCGGACATTTTGCCACGATGACCTTTGCCGCTCGAGCCTACCAGACGTATCGGCTGATCGACGCCGTACATCCGCTGCATACTCATCAGCCCAGCCGCGCCCAGCGCACCGGCACCGGCCACCAAAGCTACTGTCATTACGCTTTTCTGCATTTCTTTACACCTCCGTTTCGCTTCTATTATGCCAGCCCAACGCGGCAGCTATGAAAAAAGCGCACAAAAAAAGGGCGGCAATTTATGCCGCCCCTGCCATATACACTGTCTCGGCCTCAATGCCGCGCCCCGGATAATTTTGCCGATTAAAAAGCCAACTGTCAAATCATATCCGGACTAAATCGCATCCAGGCTGTCAATAAATTTTTCAAACTGTTTGCGCTTGATCTGGATACGATTGCCATTCATCAGCACCCAGCCGGAGGTCATATTCTCCTCCGCCAGCTTACGCAGCTTGTTCTCGCCAATGCGGAAATACTGTGCCGCCTCCGCTATCGTCAGCGTGTATTTTTCCCAAATCGGCACTTCGTTATCAGCCAAAATGTCCGCCACCCTCTCAGAAGAATTCAATGACCCGCTCCGCCACGAAAACCGCTGTACTGGCCGATACCGCCACAAAGAGCAGACTTTTCTCGCGATATGCGAAGAAGACCGCCACGGCCAGACCTACAGCCGCCGATGCCACGTAGGTGGTGGAGGTAAATATCGCCGGTATCGTCATCGCACCCAGCACCGCATACGGCACATAATAAAGAAAGGACTTTACAAAACGGTTGGTGATCTTTTTGGTAAAAAGCACCAGCGGCAGCAGGCGGATGAGATACGTCACCAGCGCCATCGCCCCGATGTAGATCAAAAGCTGCATAGTATCAGGCATCGGCCGCATCCTCCTTTACCGGGCAGAGCCACGCACCCAGCGTCGCCGCCACCAGAGTACAGATAATGATGACAAAACCACTGCCCAGCCCGGCAAAAACCGGCGCCCACTGCAGCAGGCAGCTCAGCACCACGGCAATAGCGATAACACCCACGATTGGGCGATCTTTCTTGGCCGGGGGGATGATAATAGCCAGGAACATACCATAAATAGCGATACCCAGCGCCGCTGCCAATGAATCCGGCATAATATCACCCGCCGCCGCACCACACAGCGTACCCAGCCCCCAACCCAGATACGGCGCAGTAATCAGGCCAAACATATACCAGCGCCCGACTTCTCCCGGCCGCCCGGCCGCCACGGCGAAAACCTCATCCGTATTGATGAAGGCGATCAGGAAACGATCACGCAGACGCACCGTGCCGTCCAGCTTCTGCGAAAGTGAAAGGCTCATCAGTGCATAACGCATATTGATGATGAGCTGCGAAAGCACGATCTCGATCACCGAGCCCAGCGCCGCGATGACCGTCAGCCCGGCAAACTGCCCGGCGGACGTCACGTTGGTCAGTGATATCAGCACCGGCGCCCACAGCGGCAGCCCCATCGCCATCGCCGCCAGACCAAACGTAAAAGCGACGGAAAAATACCCCAGGCCGATCGGCACACCATCCCGAAAGCCCAGCTTATATTGCAAAAAATTCTTCTCTTTCATAAAAACTCTCTATACGAAAAACTCTTGCCCCGAAAGACACCCTGCCCCGTCGAATTAGCAAACGCAGCTGTCTAACCCGCACGGCAGTATGGGCGTGCCGTAATGCCCAATCCAAGAGGCAGCAGCACAAAACAATTTAATAAAAATCAGCATCAATGAAAATCGGCATCCAGGAAACGCTGTATCAGCGTCTGGCCGTCCGGCAGCAGCAAACCCTGTTCTGCCGAGCGTGCCTCATCATGCACCACCGTACCATCCAACCGATGATAACGGCTGTCAAAAATTACGAACGGCACAGCATCACGCGCGTGTGTGCGGATAGCCAGCGGTGTTGCGTGGTCGGGCATCACGATCATACGGTAATCCTCGCCCAGCGCCGCCAGTGCATCCAATATCGGCGGGATAGTCTCCTGATCAATACGCTCGATAGCCGATATTTTCTTGTCCAGCAGATTCTGGTGTCCGCTCTCGTCCGGCGCCTCGATATGCACAAAGACAAACTCACCGCCGCCCTGCAGATAAGCCGCCGCGATCTCGCCCTTGCCGCGGAAATCCGTGACCACACCACCGGTCGCCGAGGAAAGATACAGAATATCCATCCCGGCAGATATGCCGATACCGCGTATCAGGTCGACAGCACTCACCACGCCGCCTTTTAGCCCATAACGCTCGCGGAAAGAAGGCAGCGCCGGACGTGTGCCGGGTCCCCACAGCCACAGCGCATCGGCCGGTATCTTGCCCTGGCGTACACGCTCAATATTGTACGGATGTTTTTTGAGAATCTCATGCGCGCGCTCCATATAGCGCACCGCCGCCTCGGCCCAGTTGCCCTGCGGCAGATTATCCCCCAGCCGCTGCCCCATAATATCGTGTGCCGGCTTGTAGGAAGTATCATCCTGAGCATTGTGGCGCAGCAGAATATTGCGGTAGGAGATGCCGGGATAGATCGCCTGTTCTTCATTATCCAGCTCGGCCGCCACGGCACGCAGCAGCTCGGCCGCATCCTCCGAGGCCACCTCGCCGCCGGAGTAATCTATCATCGTCTTATCGGCAAAGACAGGCTCATCCGAGATATGTACCAGATTGGCACGCAGAGTCACATCACCCGGGCGCAGCAGCACCCCGGCCGAAGCCGCCTCCAGCGAGGAGCGGCCGGTATAAAACTCCGCCGGGGGATAACCCAGCACCGAAAGATTGGCTACATCCGAGCCCGGCGAAAACTGCGGCGGTACTGTCTGGCACAGACCGGTGATGCCACCCGCAGCCATCGCATTGATATGCGGCTTATCGGCCACCGTCATCGGGGTCTTGCCGCCCAGCGCCTCGATCGGCCAATCGGCCATACCATCAGCCAGAATAAAAACGTATTTCATAGCTTTCTCCTTAAAAATCACTTATTTTTTGCACTGCTATAGACACTGCCACAACAGGCAGCACCCGACATCGGGCGTACCTGATATCTTATTAGTATAGTCTTTTCGGGGGTGAATAGCAAGCAATTTTTTATCTCTGTTGGCATTAACAAGGCATTTTTGCGGAGATTTTGCCCCGCAGCCGCACAGATACAAAATACCGCCTCGACCGAGGCGGTATTTTGCAGCTTTATTATGACTTTTTCTGGATATCTTTATCGTCCGTCAGGCGTTGGCAGCCTGCGATGATACGCTCCTCGCCGCTGAAAGCACAGGTGTAAAGCACCAGATCGTACTCGCTGTCCTGCACTGCCTCCACATCTGTGGGTTCTACGCGCTGTACTGAACGCACCGCATAGGTACTGCTGCCGCCATCCATATCGGTGAAAATGACAACGTCCTCGGCATCCAGCCTGCCCAGACGGCCAAAGTGATTCTTGTAGTTATGCGCCGCAATTACCAGATCATCCGACTCCGGTGAGCCAAAATGACGACAGGGAGCGATCTTCAGACGGTCATAATCCCACTCGGCCATTACCGGCAGCTCTAACTCCAGACTGGGTATTGAGATGTAACCGATATATTCGTAGCCGCCAACCTCGGTTATAGTCAGTTTGGCGGGCTCTACTGTTGTCTCCGGGATGGTTTCCTGTACTTTTTGCAGCATTATCGCGGCTTGCTGGCCGGCATTATCGTCCTCTGTACTGTTCCCCCAAAATAAGAACAGCGCCGAGGCTATCAGCGCTGCTCCTGTCAGCATCAGGGCAAGCCCTGCTTTATTCTGCCGCATGGTCTTTCTTTCTCCGCATCAGTATGATGCCGGATGCCATCGCCAGCACGCCCAGACCGCCAAGCAGCGGTATAGGCCAGTTTATTTGACCGGTATCGATCAGCGATGCAGTGTTGGTGATGGTGATTACACCGTCAGCTGCGCTGTAAACCGGGGTGTAGCCATCGGGGATATCCACCTCGATAACGCGCCACTGGCCGTCGGCAGCCAGATCATCCCAGGTATGGCGCCAACCGTCAGCCTAGGTCAGAGTGATGGTATCAACGGCGGCAGTGCCATTGTAAAGCTGCAGGGTGACGCTGCCCGGACGATCGGGGTTGTTATCGTCATCCCAGGCTTTTATCACCGTCAGGTCGGAGGTGAATACCGGGTCATCGGGAGCGTCTGTGCCGGGGGTGTCGCCGCCGGGAGGGGTGTCGCCGCCGGGAGGTGTGTCACCGCCGGGAGGAATGCCTTCCGGGGCTTTGGTATTGATAATGCTGGTCACCTTGCCGGATGCCGAGGTGCTGTATGTGGCCTGATACCCGGCGGGGATATTCTGCTCCAGGACACTCCACTCGCAGGCATCATCAAGCCCCGTCCAGGTATATGTCCAGCTATTGGCTTCACTCAGGGTGACGGTTTCTTCCACCCTCTCGCCGGTTTTGTCGGCACGGATCAGGGCTGCGGTCACGCTTGCCGGGCGACCCTCGCCATCATCATCCCAGACCTTGCTGACAGTCAGGCTGGTATCGGTGCTGCTGCCGCCGCCACCACCGCCGCCGTTATTGCGCTCCTCAATGACGAATTTCCAGGCGACCTCGCCAATGCGGTTGGCGTATTGATTGCCAAGCTCGATCGGCACCTGCAACTCAGCGGTCAGAGTGATGCTCTTGCCTTTATCGACATTGCCCAGCAGGACATTTTCACTTTCAAAGCCATCCTCCAGCGAATTCGGGTGGCCGGTATAGATGATGTTTTCGTCGGTTTTCTCGGAGCCCTTCCATACTGTCAGGGTGAGCTGCTCGAGGAAATCGCGCATATACGCCAGTTCGCCCTCGGTCTGGCGGCGCTCATCGGCCGAGAGTGCGGCCAGCACATCAGGACTGAGGTCTGTATTCTTATCGTGCAGCATAGCCCCCAGCCAGACCTTGATATAGTCAGAGTCTTTGTTCTCATTGGTGATGGTAATGGTCTGGGTCAGGGTATCGCCCGGCATCGCATTGTGCAGCCCATTGAAAAGGTCGGTGGCAGCATAAGTACTGCCCGGCACAAAGACGAAGCTGTTCTCACCGCTGCCGGTATACGTCAATGTGCTGTCTGCCGCGAATGCCGCACTCGCCATACCGATGCAGAGGGCTCCGGCCATCAGGAGGGTGGTGAGTTTCTTAAAGATCTTCTTCATCACGCATTACCTCCTTGAACAAGCCCGGCTGCTGCATTTTCGCCCCAAGCCTGCTCCACTGGTGTTTCGTCATTACTGTCAACGCCGTCGGCCTGTATGCCCTGCGCCAGAATCTGCAAGTTCATTTTATAGCCATTAGCAGTCTTTACAGTAGCCTCTGCAATCAAGTTCCCAGTACTGGCCCCTGCCGATACAGGTGAGGTATAATACCAGAAACCGTCATCACCTTTTTCCCACTTATTACTACTTGTCCATACAATATCCAAATCATTCAGGCTAGCAGATACGCCCACGGGATTGCCTTCATCGTCCTCCCAAGTGGGGATAATGGCAACACGGATATAGGCATCCACATTACCG
>JAFQHB010000023.1 GCA_017398165.1 Bacillota bacterium | reverse complement strand
GGGAGTTACGGGCAAATTTCAGAAACCCAAGAGCATAGGATTTGGTGACCATCATGTAGATTTGGAATGCAGAGTCTGCTTCATCGATCACACCTCCGACCTGCTTGCGCCACAGTGCAAGGTCATCCGGTTTGTTCAGCAGGTCGGCAATGGCGATACTGCCGTCAGGCTTTCGGACTCCGCTGATCCCATTGTCGGTAAAGGGGTGCTTTACCACAAGCGGTGAGAGCCTCGTTTGCTCAATGTCAAGATCGAGCATGGCGTGAGCCAGAGCCTTGACAGCTCTCAGATCAGTCTGCTCCTTCACAGGGACATTCCTCCCATTTGAAAGGTTTGCTCTTTCTGATACTGCTCGGCAGGATCTTCCATCATCAGCTCCTCCAGACTCATCGTGCCGTGGTAGGAGATGTAGCCCCGGTCGGTAAACATACCGGATTCCTGTTCCATGCGCTGCAGGCCATACTTCTCATAGTCATAGAACTCGTCCAGATTTTGGTCATATTCGAAGTGTCCGGACTCCTGAATCATGTACTTGCCGTATTCCGCAGGGGTGTGAGCGCCGGGGGCAAATTCGAATTGATCCAGATTCTTGGCCAGATGGCAGATCTGGGAGGCGTACTCTGGCTCGGCCATGGTCACCACTGCTCCCAGCTTCTGCTGGTCGCTGTGAGAAAGTTTGCTCACGGCCCTTGCCATGTCGTTCAGCTCGAAGATACTTTCGTGCTTGAAGTCCAACGCTGCATCCACCTCGGCAGGGAGCATACTGTCTCCAAACCGGAATCGCATATCTGTCGGGATTTCGATGCCGGAGCGCTCCATTGCACGCTCGATCTGCCCTTTGGCTGCGGGGAGGTAGAGCCATGTGATGTTCTCCGTGTTCTCCGGCTCCTTCTGCGATGTCAGTGCGACCATGAGCATACACGGCTCGTAGAGGTAGGCGGGAAAGTGTTTGCCATCATAGGACTGGTCCAGCTTCATGCCGTTGTCATAGACTACACCGTAGCGGGTGATTGTGCCGCCACCGGCATCGATGAGCAGGATCGCGGTTTCCACGCCATCCAGATCCTCTAATTCCTGAACACTTGCTCCACCGCCGTGGAGATTCATATAGTGGTCACGACCTATCTGCTCCAAATCGGAAAAGTCGGTGATGACCGTAGCCTGCTGACAGCAGAAGGTCAGGTTGATGAGGTCTTTCAGCTCGAACAGTTCCAGCTTGCTTGCCATGGCCTGGAATTGTGCGGCCTCGCCTACATCGAAGCTATCCAGCCGCCTTGCCAGATAGTCCAGCTCGTCCAGATTGACGCGGAGATTCTCGGTGATTTTCAAGACAGAAAACGCACTGTCGATTGATGCAACCTTGCAATCCCTTTTGAAAGGATCGCCGATCTCCAATGCCCTTACCATCTCAATGCACTGGTCATACTGCTCTTTGGGAATAGGGAACGGGATCGTCGCAACACCGTATTCGGGGTGGTCAGCGTTGCTCAGTACCGCTTGTATCATCATTTTCTTCAACTCCTTTATCAAGTATTTTCATGAACTCCCGCATACACTGGCCATTCCCGCTCCAGCAGATGAAGCCATGACTTGGATAAGGACAGCCCTCGCAGCGGTTGAACAATGAACACATGGTTTTGGGTTCCGGGATACGGGCGCAGTCTGGAGCGTGCATCCTCCGGAATCTGTGAGCATAAAAACGCATCTTTTTCCTCCTCACAAACGAAAAAAAGGGCCGGAGTCTTATTTCTAAAACTCCGGCCCCTTACGGTGTCATATTACATTTTCTGTTCCTGACCATAGTCGAGATCTACGGTGTGCTGATCCTGTTCTCGGATGCGGCTCATGATATCCGGCATCCCATTTTCGATTTGCTCCTGCACGCTCTTGATGCATTTCTCCTGTTCATAGGTCAGGTCGAAGCCAGCGTCCAGCGTGTCGGCGCAGCATCGGTATATCTCGATGAGCTGCTCATCCTTGAAGATCTGCTGTTCAGAGATGAGGCCGGAGCGGGTGGCGAAATCCTGCTTGGCGCCATCGTAGTTTCCGCTGAAGTAGTGGCCCCAATGCAAGCCAGCTCCATCGTGATCACGCTCCCATGTGACGAATTGCACACCATACCGGCTATACATTCCCGCAAACAGAGTACCATTGAATTCGGCCAGCAGCTTGTACTGATCCTCCAAGCCAACGGCCTTCAGCGGGGGAGCTTGCTCCATCTGTTTCATATATTGCGCGGTACTGCTGACGATCCTGTAGGCTTTATCTTTTGCGGCCACACGCTCTGGGGTAGAGATATTCTCTCCACGGTAGGTGATGCCGCCGACCTCGTTAACTTCACAGAGCGGCTCATCATCCAGCCAGACACCGAGCGTGCCGCCCAAGATCGTTTCAGCATGGAAGCCCTCACGGTTGAGGGCAAGGGCAGTTTCTGTGAAGTACATTTTCTTTTGCTCTGCGTTCATAATCGACACTCCTTTTGGTGAAATAAAAAAAGCCGGTATCCGAAAATGGATACCGGCCTGGGTGGTTGAGCAGGAGCTGTGCCCTTTTTGAAACACGTAATTTCAAAAAGGGCACAGAGGCTTATTCAGTTCAAATCCGAGCAATGTAGAGTTCGAATCCCCACAGTTGCTCCGAAACAGCCCAAAATATCTTTTGTTTCAAAGAAGAAATCCGAGCCAGAAAAAGCCCGGAAACACTTGATGCCGTAGGCGTTTGGCCTACGGCATCTAAAGTGTTGCGTTAATCGGGTGGAGGTGGCGGGAGTCGAACCCGCGTCCGAAAGAGAACCCACCGAACTTTCTACGAGCGTCGTCTGTCGTTAGATTTTCGCGGCCGGCCGCACGCCAGACAAAGAGGCCGGACCGCTATCCCGAATAATTTCCCGTATCCCCGCCGGGCAGCAGGGCTGCGGTAGCTTGCATAGATTTCCTTGCGTTATGACCGGCAAGCTGGGTCACAGGCAAAGTGGCTGCACTTAGGCTGCCAAAGCGTAATTTCTGTTGCCATTTAAAAATGACGGTTGCCATAGTTTTACGGGCTGATGACGTCCCCGGCTCGCTTATCCGACCAATCCTTCCCCCGTCGAATCCAAAAACACCCCCATAATATTGTGAGAGCCCACCCTGCCCGGCTCATCTGACATAAATACAGCCGACGCCGCCAAAAACTTGCGCCGGGATCGCTCTGCCGCTGATCAAATCCCGGCTAAAATTCACGGCGCATTTCCTTCAGCGCTCTGTCTACCTGGCGCTGCGTGTCCTTATTGGCCAGTGCTTCACGCTTATCATAGAGCTTCTTGCCGCGCGCCAGTGCCAGCTCTACCTTTACCAGCGCCCCGCTGAAATACATCCGCACCGGCACCAGTGTCAGGCCTTTCTCACGCACTTTGGCATATAGCGATGCAATCTCCGCCTTGTGCAGCAGCAAACGCCGCGGCCGCCGCTCCTCGTGGTTGTTGATATTACCGAAGTCATACGGGCTGATATGCATATTATACAACCAAATCTCACCTTTTTCAATATGTGCGTAGGCCTCGTTCATATTACCCTTGCCGGCACGCAAGGATTTTACCTCAGTACCACGCAGCTCGATACCGGCTTCATAAGTCTCCAGAAAAGTGTACTCGTGCCGTGCCTTGCGGTTATCTATTATATTCTTACCGTTAGTTTTACCGGCCATTCCCCGGCGCCTCCTCCTCAATATCCCCGGCATTGGCGGCAATTATGCACGCCGTCACTCATCCTCGGCCGGGGTGAATATGATACGCTTCTCCAAAAGCTCTACCCGGGCGACACGCACATTCATCGTCCGCCCCAGCTTGTAGGTGCGCTCCTTGCCGGCCAGCGCCAGCAGCTCCGGCATATATACATAATCATCATACGGCAGATCATCCACGCTGATGCGCCCCTCTATACCATTCGCCAGTTCCAGGAATATGGCCTTGGCCGCCACACCGGAGATAACGGCCGGGTAGACCTCACCGATATGCCGCTGCATATACAGGCAGCATTTCATACGCACCGCCGCACGCTCGGCCTCCTCGGCCACTCTCTCGCGCAGCGATGCCTGCACACCGGCACGCTTGGTATATCTGGCCAGATCTTTGGCCGCCATAGCGTTATCCGCCGTCTGCAAAAACTGCTTGACCGAACGATGCACCGCCAGATCGGCATAGCGCCGTATAGGCGATGTAAAATGGCAATAATACTTGGCCGCCAGACCAAAATGCCCGGTGGGCTTGTTGGTATATTCGGCGTGCGCCATACTGCGCAGTGCCATCACCTGCAGCACCGATGCCTCCGGCGTGCCCTCGGCCTGTGCCAGTATCTGCTGCAGATCGCGCGGGTGGATGTCCTCCGTCTCATCCGCGCCGAGCTCCGGGTAGCCACAGGCGTGCAGTGTCTGATTCAGCGCCAGCAGCTTCTCACCCTCCGGCCCGCTGTGTACGCGATGCACCAGCGGCTGCCCCAGCTTATGAAAGACTTTGGCTACCGTCTCGTTGGCTGCCAGCATCGCCTGCTCGATCATTGATTCGGCCAGACGCGTGCGCCGCGGGTAGATATCCGCCACCCTGCCTGCCTCATCCAGCACCACCTTGATCTCGGGGAAGTCAAAATTCAGCATACCCGCTGCCAGACGCTTGTGCAGCAGGATATCCCGCAGTTCTTTCAGCGCCAGCAGCATAGGCATCTGTTCCGCCAGCTTTTGCTCTGCCGCCGCATTATGCTCCAGCAGAGCTTCGTTCACAGTGTCATAATCCAGACGACGGCTTACCTGTATATATGCCGGGTAAATATCCCGCGCCAGCAGCCGCCCGGCAGGAGAAAAAGTCATATCGCAGCCCAGAGTCAGGCGTGTCACACCCTCGTTCAGGCTGCAGATACCGTTGGAAAGCTCAAAAGGCAGCATCGGCAGCACACGATCGGGCAGATACACGCTGGTACCCCGGCGGAAAGCCTCCATCTCCAACGCTGTGCGCGGCAGCACGTAATGCGATACGTCCGCGATATGCACACTCAGGAAGTAATTACCGTCAGGCTCTCTGCGGCAATACACCGCATCGTCAAAATCCCGGCTGTCTTTGCCATCGATCGTTACCAGCGGCATATCCCGGCAATCCCGCCGCCCGGCCAGCTCGCCCTCGCTCACTTCCTGCGGCACATAAGCCGCCTCGCGCAGCACATCATCGGGGAAAGCCTCATCCAGACCGTTCTGCCACAACACCATCTCGACATCCCGGCCGCTGCCGTCCACCACCTCATCCGGGTCGATGTGATGCAGCACCTCCTGCACCTCGCCGTGGAGTCTGCTCTCTTTGTTGATCTGCTCCGGCTTCAGGTCGGTAAAGATGCCGATACGCACGGTATCATGGCTGGTCGCACCGTGCAGTGCCCGCTCCGGGATGAAGATATCCGGCCATTCGGCATTCTGCGTCCGCACGAAGCCATAGCCGCGCTCACTCAGCATCACGTAGCCCTCGGCCACGATCTCCTGCTGCGGTCTGCGCTCCCGATACCCGGAGGCACGCTCTGCCCCACGTCCGCTGCCACGCCCGGCGCTGCGTCTCTCAATACGCCCGCCGATATCTGCGCCGGCACTTCTGGAGCGCCGCTTGCTCTGCCCCGCACCACCCGGCGTTTTACCTGTTTTTGCCCTGCTCACTCTCTTAGCTGTCATATCTCTCCTGCACTTCCCGCACACTATCTGTTATCTGCTATCTGTTTGTTATCTGCTATTGCTTATCGATCGCTCCGTCCGGCCCGATCAGCAGTGTCTCGGTATTCTCCAGAGCCTGCTCGATCAATGCCTCGATATCCAGCGCGCGCTCCATCTCTTTGGCCTCCGCCAGACGCGGCTTGATCTTGGGATGTGCCGGCAAGAACACCGTACAGCAATCCTCATACGGACGGATGGAGATGTCAAACGTACCGATACGCTGGGCACGCTCCACGATCTCCTCTTTGTCAAAGCCGATCAGCGGCCGCAGCACCGGCATATTGGTGACGTTATTGATGGTATACATACTCTCCAGCGTCTGGCTGGCCACCTGTCCTACACTCTCGCCGGTATAGATAGCCAGTGCCGCATTCTTGCGCGCGATACGCTCGGCCAGGCGGAACATAAAGCGCCGCATAATGGTGATGCCGTATTCCTCCGGGCAGGCCGTATGTATCGCCTTCTGGATATCGGTGAAATGCACACAATGCACCTTGACCGGCACGTTATGCCAGCCCGCCAGCACCTGCGCCAGATCCAGCACTTTCTCCTTGGCACGCTCACTGGTGAAAGGAAAGCTCTCAAAATGCACAGCCTCCACGGTAACGCCGCGCTTCATCGCCATCCAGGCCGCCACCGGGCTGTCGATACCGCCCGAAAGCATCACCACGGCACGCCCGCCGGTACCCACCGGCATACCCTTGGCCCCCGGCAGCGAGCCGCAATAAATATAAGCCGCCTCGCCGCGTATCTCCACATTCAGGGTATACTCCGGCCGCCGCATATCGGCACGGAATTTGCCGTCCGGCGCCTGAGCAAAAATATATCCGCCCACTGCCTTGCTGATCTCCGGCGAGGTCATCGGGAAAGTCTTATCCGCACGACGGCTCTCCACCTTAAAAGAACCCCCGTCCGGCAGCGTCGCCTCCAATACCTCCAGTGCCGCTTTCTGCACTGCGCCAAGGTCTTTCTTCACCGCCGCCACCGGGCAGATGGCATAAATACCAAAGACTCTCTGCAGACGCTCGGTCACTTCCTGCATATCGCCCAGCACCGGCACCATAATGCGCCCCATCTCAGAGCTGACCTTGCGCGGCTCCAGCCCCTCCAGCGCCACCTCGATATTCCTCACCAGCCGATTGATAAACATACTCTTGTTCTTGCCTTTCAGGCCGATCTCACCATATTTTATCATCAGCAGATTCTGCGTCGTTTCCATATATACCCCAAACTCCCTCTGTCACACCGACTTAATATCAGCGTAATTAAAAATTGCACTCCCAGGCCTTTATCACCGCAGCAGCTCCCGCAGCTCGCTCACCGCCCGGCAAACGATCCCCGCCGCAGCATCCGCCTCATCCTCGGTATTCAGGCAGGAAAAGCTAAACCGTATAGCTCCCTCGATACGGCTGCGCGGGCAGCCCATCGCCGTCAGGACGTGACTCAGCTTGTCCTTTTTGGCCGCACAGGCCGAACCACTCGACACACACAAGCCTTCAGTCTCCAGCATATGCAGCAGTACCTCACTCTTGATGCCGCCAAAGCTGATATTCAATACATTCGGCAGCCCATCCTCCGGCCCGTTGATCTGCCAGTCCGGCAGCCCGGCCAGCCCGGCCAGCAGATGCTGCCGCACCGCAGTTACCCGGCTCTGCCGCTCGGCCATATGCCGGTGTGCCAGCTCGGCCGCCTGACCCAGCGCACATATACCCGGCGTGTTCTCGGTACCGGATCGGCGGTTGCTCTCCTGCCCGCCGCCGGTCAGCAACGGCAGCCAGCGGACACCCTTTGCGGCATACATAAAGCCTGTCCCCTTGGGCGCGTGCAGCTTGTGCCCGCTGACGGAAAGCAGATCAATACCCATCGCCCGCACGTCAACAGGCAGCTTGCCATAGGCCTGCACCGCATCCACGTGCAGCAACGCCTGGCTGCCCGCCGCCCTGATGACCCGTGCCAGCTCGGCCACCGGCTGTATGGTGCCGACTTCGTTATTCACCAGCATCACACTCACCAGCACGGTATCCGGGCGCAGCAATTCCTGCAGCGCCGCAGGGCTTACCCGGCATTTGTCATCCACCGGCAGCATATCCAGCTCAAAGCCTTCATCACGCAGCGCTTCCGCCGTCTGCAATACCGAGGGATGCTCCACCGCCGATATAATCAGGTGTTTGCCGCGCCTTTTGGCCGCCTGCATCACCCCGCGCAGCACGGTGTTGTTCGATTCTGTGCCGCCCGAGGTAAAAATGATCTCCTCCGGTCTGGCATTGATCGAGCGTGCCAGCGTCACCCGTGCCTGCTGCAGCAGCTTTTCGGCCGCCACACCCCGCCGGTAAAGTGCCGAGGGATTGCCAAAATCCTCACACATCAGGCGCACCGCTGTTTCTGCCACCTCCGGCAGCACCGGTGTCGTTGCTGAATTATCAAAATATATCTCCTGCATCGGCTGTTTGCTCATATCGCCTCTGCCTCCCGCTTTATTTGATTATCAGGCTGTTAATTCTCAGGCTTCAGATAAAACACACCGACAGCACCGGGGCCCAGATGCGTACCCACCGTAGGCCCGATCGGGCAGATCATTACCTCGCCCAGCGTCAGCTCGGCACGCATACGCTCCGCCATCTGCCCGGCTGCATCCTGCTGCAGAATATAGCCGATAAATATAGTGGTAGAGCTGAAATCGGTACCCTCCTGCTTCAAACGCTCCACTACCCAGTTGATGGCCTTGGCCATACCACGCACTTTCTGACCGGCCTCCAGAGAGCCGTCATCGCAGATACTGATGATGGGTTTGATGTTCAACGCAGTCGCCAGTGCCGCTGTCGCACCGCCGATACGCCCGCCGCGCGCCAGATAGGTCAGGTTATTGATAGCGCCATAGCCCGCCTTTCGTGCGATGATGCCGGGCATAGCTTCTTTCACCTGCTGATAGCTCGCCCCGGCCTCCACCATACGTGCCGCCGCCAGCACCACAGCACCCTGCGCCAGCGTAGCCGCCTTGGAATCAAAAACCGCCACACGGTCTGCCGGGTATTCTTCCAGCAGCATACTCACGCTGTCATAACAGCCG
Source organism: Bacillota bacterium (assembly GCA_017398165.1). Taxonomy (GTDB): domain Bacteria; phylum Bacillota; class Dehalobacteriia; order UBA4068; family UBA4997; genus Avidehalobacter. Next base: position 2,231 of record JAFQHB010000023.1, on the reverse strand, counting down.
GAGAGTGCCTTGGCCAGAGTGATTATCAGCACCTCGTTGCCTGCTGCCATCTCGGCATCCAGCACCTGCACGAAACGCCCCAGCGGCGGATAAGACGTCTTGGGGAAATCCCCTGACTGCAGCCGGGTATAAAACTCATCAACGCCGATAGTCTCGCCATCGGAATAACTGTCATCGCCAAAGTTAATGCTCATCGGCACCACGCGTATACCATAACGCTCCACCAATTCAACAGGCAGATCACAACTACTGTCAGTTACAATTCTAATCATCAGTTTTACCTCTTCTCGCTGTCAATATACCATCACATCATTTTATGTTTTTTCTGAATTTTAAGCAGTTTTTACAAAACTTAACTGGTTTTGAAGGGATGTACCACGCCCGAGAATTCCCGTCTCCCCACTCACCCCATTTAGTTTTTACCACGCACACCGGCCCACAACGCACAGTGTCCGGAAGTAAGCGCTGGACAAACCCCAACCGAGCGGTTACCAACAGCAACTCCCGTACTCCTTAATAGCCGCTTTCCTCCGCCATCTCACGGCTGCGCCCGGCACAGGCCGCCAGCGCCTCATCCGTCAGCCCCGGCAGCTTCTCCTGCCATACTGCCAGTGCCGCCGCCGTAGTGCCGCCCTTAGACGTCACCTGTACCCGCAGGGCAGCAGCATCCTCTTCCCGCTCGGCCAGCATCCGGCCGGAGCCTACCGCAGTCTGCCGGGCCAGCGCCATCGCCACCTCAGGCGTCAACCCCAGCTTTTCGCCCGCCGCCGCCAGACACTCGGTGAAGTAATAAAAGTACGCCGGGCCGCTGCCCGATACCGCGATCAGTGCATGAATGTCTTTCTCATCGATCCACAGGCTGCTGCCCACAGCCGAGAATATACCCTCGGCCATCTGCCGGTGCTCCGCAGTCGCCAGCTCACCCGCCATCAGGCCGGTGATAGCCGCCTGCACCGCCGCCGAGGTATTGGGCATAGCACGCACTACCGCCAGCCCCGGCAGCTTGGCCTGATAATACGCCAGCGGTATGCCCGCCGCAATAGATACCACCAACTGCCCGCCGCGCACCAGCGGCGCCAGCTCTGCCATCAGTTCGTCCATAGATTGCGGCTTTACCGCCAGCAGTATGATATCTGCACCATCCAGTGCCGCCGCCAGTGTCGCCGCAGCATACTGCCCCAATTCATCTGCCAGTGCCGCAGCCTTGGCAGTATCCAGATCATAAAAGCACAGTGCCAGCGGCAAACCCTGTGCCGCCATACCCCGGCCAATAGCCGCCGCCATATTGCCGCTGCCCAGCACAGCCATCCGCTTGCCCTGCAAAATATCCTTATTCATCACAAATTCCTCCTCGCCCAACCTACCACATTATTAAAAAGCTGCAAACTTCCTTTTATATAAACTACAAACCAGAACTCTCCCGAATACCTATATGAGCATATCCTATCGGGCACAGACCGACGGTACGCAGCGGCAAGCTGCGCGGCAGCCCCAAAACCTTACTATTGTTTATACCGAAATTTTGCACCGAACTTACCAACAAAAACGCACCAAAAGCGCCTGCAGTCCGGCAGACGCTTCTTTTTGGTATGCTTACTGCACCACCCGGTTGATCGCCGCGAAATCATGCGATACCGCGATCGGCAGGCTGATATCCGTGCCATGCGATAACGAAGCCGCCGCCTGGCCGTTCACCAGCAGCTGTACCGTATCCACCGGATAGCTCCGCAGCGTCGCCAGCAAACTGCTAAAGAACACCTGTTCCTGCGCCGTACCGCCCATCTGCAGCAATTCATCGCTGAAATCCAGCACCAGCGCACGCCCATCCAGCGCCACGTCCAACAGCTCCACACCAACCGGCAGGCTGCTGTAAACACCGCTGTCTCTCGGCGGCCCGGCAGCCCAGACGTCCAATACCGCCGCAATACGCTGCTGGTCAGTCACATCACCGGATACGGCGTCTACCCGTACCGGCACCACATACATCGCCTGACTGTCCGAATAATAGATGTAATCGCCGTCCCCGCCGGAAAGATCGTTAAAAGGCTGCACCTCGTAGGGCTCTTCCAGCAGCGCCTTGCCGTTATAGCCTATCATTACCGATGCCGTAGAGTTATCCTGCTTTTGCAGCTCTACATTAGCCGTCACTGCCAGCGCCTGCACGTTGATATCATCCAGAGTCAGCTCGATATCCCCCGTCAGACCGATATTGATCACACCCCCGGCATAAT
>JAFQHB010000022.1 GCA_017398165.1 Bacillota bacterium | reverse complement strand
TCCCATTCCGGCAGGTCTTTTAATACGTAGGCCACATAAGCCGCAGTGACGGCCGAACCGATGAGAAACAACAGTACAAAACTAAGCATCAGGCCTTTGATAAGGCCCTTTCTCAACTTTCTGCGCTTTTTCGTATGCTTGGGTGCGGCTCCGTTATTGGGCGCTGTCTGAGACGACGCACGGGAGCGCTCGTTACTTTTGGTCATTACAAGATTACCTCCTGTCCTGGCATATGCCATCGTGCAAAAATCTCTGTAAGAATCAGTCGTGAAACGGCTTTTTATCAGGGGCTTTGCATATAAATCTGATTGTCTGATTAAATGAAAGGTATGTGATCCGCATACACATACCTTTCATAATACATTACAGCATATATTATAGCATAGTTTATGCTTTGTAGCAATAATTTTCCTTATTATAAGGTTTGGGATAAGATCCGGCAGAGTAAATAATACAGAACTTTCGGGGCAGAGGGCAACGGTATGAAGCATAGCCTGAACGGTCTGTGCCGGCCGCGCCGCCGGCGCAGGGGGCGTAGATTGCACAAATGGCGTTTGTATATCATTGGGCTGCTGGTGGTGACGGTAGCTCTTTTTGTAGCGGTGGATGGTGCGCTGCGCCCGATATTGAGCCAGGTGGCGGCACAGCAGATACATATGGCGGTGGTGCGGCTGATCAATGAGGCGGTATACGATCAGTTGGGCAACGGTGTGGCTTATCAGCAGCTCATCAATGTATCAACGGATGATAACGGACGGGTGACGCTGATGCAGCCAGATACAGTGAAGATAACCCGACTGGTCACCTCTATCGCCCGCGATCTGGAGGAAAAGCTGGGCAATATGACCCGCAGCGATATCGACATACCGGTGGGGATGCTGACCGGCAACGTGCTGCTGGCGGATAAAGGCCCAAACCTGACGCTGGCTTTGCTGCCCTTGGGGTCGGTATATGCCAGCATACACGATGAATTCAGCGAGGCCGGTATCAATCAGACCAAGCACAGCATTATGCTGGATATCACGGTGGATATGGGCATAATACTGCCTTTTCAGGCGACTTTTACCGAGGTTATAGACTCGCTGCCAATAGTGGAGAGCGTTATCGTAGGGCCGATACCCGAGACATACCTGAGCTTTGATAAAAGCGCCGCGGGCAATAGCGAATGGCTGCCGGAAGTGACCGGGCAGCTAACGGAATAGGTTTGGCGGTGCCGTTATGGCAGGCAATCTGTATGGGAGGTAAATTTGAAAGAAAGTTGGGTAAGACTATTTACATAAAGCTTATTTTAATGTAAAATATGTAAAGATATGCTCGCTTATTGTGAGCTGTGTGAGGACGGCTTATCTATTAAATAAGCTTATTAAAAATTACAGATTTGCAAGATAATTTTGTGGGAGGTTCTGTTATGTCCGGACATAATAAATGGTCTACTATCAAACATAAGAAGGGCAAGGCCGATGCTGCCCGTGCCAAAGTATTTACTCAAATCTCCAAGGAGATCTTCGTGGCGGTGCGTCAATCCGGCCCCGACCCGACGGCAAACTTCCGTCTGCGTCTATGCATCCAGAAGGCCAAGGCTGCCAATATGCCGATGGATAACGTCAACCGTGCCATTCAGAAGGCTTCGGGCAATCAGGACGGCGTCGCATATGAGGAGATCGTATACGAGGGCTACGGTGCCGGTGGTATCGCCATTATGTGCGAGATGCTGACCGATAACCGCAACCGTGTAGCCAGCGATATCCGCTATATTTTCTCCCGTAATAACGGCAACCTGGGCGAGACAGGCTGTGTTTCGTATATGTTTGAGCGCAAAGGCCGTATGACTGTATTGGCCGAGGGCGTGGATGCTGATGAGCTGATGCTGCTGGCACTGGATGCCGGTGCTGAGGACGTCATTACCGATGATCCCGAGCAGATCGAGATCATCACCGCCACCGATGAGCTGGAGGCTGTAAAGAACGCACTGGAGGAGGCCGGCTTTGAGGCTGATACAGCCGAGATCACTATGATCCCCTCCAATACTATCGAGATCACCGATGAAGAGACTGCGGCCAAGGTTTTGACGCTGCTCAGCAAGCTGGAGGATTATGATGACATCCAGAATGTTTACAGCAACGCTGATATTCCCGAAGAACTGATCGAGAAACTGGATATTTGATCCGGCCGGATCTTACCGAGGATACCGCCTATGGCAGTGCCTGTATCGATGGCATCAATTACCTGTATGATTTTGACGCTGGGGCGTTGAGCGGCGGATATATACCTGTGATCCGGGTACTGATATTGGAGATAACTCCGATTGGCATTAAAAGTATTTTGAGGCTGCACCCGGTGAGTATTTGGCACCGGGTGCGGCTTTAATTTGTCTGACGGGCTTGTGATCCGGGGCACATCAAACTGAAATACGGCATTTATCACTGATCTGCAACGCATAATATATTCGCACGGGGTATGCTGCCCCGGATGGGAGTTTTGTTTATGAGCAATACCAACAGCCGGGCCAAGTTTTTGATCGTGGACGGCAGTTCGCTGATCCACCGGGCATTCTTTGCCCTGCCGATATTGACTAATCCTCAGGGGGAATATACCAACGCCGTATATGGCTTTGCAGGTATGCTCTCGCGTATTTTGGAGCGCGAGAAACCGGCGCGTGTGGCTGTCTGCTTTGATAAAAGCCGCCATACCTTCCGCACTGATATGTATGCTGATTATAAGGGGCAGCGTTCGGCTACCCCGAGCGAGCTTTCGCCGCAATTCGAGACCTGCAAGCAGATGCTGGAGGCTATGGGCATCATTTGGGAGGAAGTAGCGGGCTACGAGGCCGATGATATCATCGGTACGCTGGCCAGACACGGCAGCGCCGAAAATGATATCCTGATACTGACCGGTGATCGCGATAGCTATCAGCTTATCGACGAGCATATCAGTGTAATAATGACCCGCAAGGGTATCAGCGTGACGGAGCTGTGGGATAAGGCTGCACTGCGTGAGCATTATAATCTGGAGCCGGCACAGATGATAGACCTGAAGGCTCTGATGGGCGATAGCTCTGACAATATACCCGGTATCCCCGGCATTGGCGAGAAAACCGCGCTCAAGCTGCTGTGGGAGTATCACGATCTGGATAATGTGCTGGCACACGCCGCCGAGGTATCCGGCAAGGCGCTGCGGGCCAAGTTGGAGGGAGGACGTGATATCGCGCTGCTGTCCCGCCGGTTGGCTACTATCGAGTGCTGTATGCCCGGTTTTGAGGATTTGGCCAGATATGATTATACTGCCAGACCTTTGGCGGATAATGCGGATTTGATAGCGTTTTATCAGCGTATGGGCTTTACCAGCCTGTTGAAAGGTCTGGAGAATAGCACAACCGCAGGCGGTGATGCCGCGGCTGTGGCTGCCGAGCTGAAAGTGCCGGAATACCGGACGGTGATGACTTCCGGGGAATTGCAGCAGGAGCTGGCAGACGCCGATGAGCTGCTGGTAAATCATTACAAGGGCTGGTGGGCTCTGGCTGATGCGGCAGACAGCAGCCGGATAATAGCCATCGAGCAGCAGGCGCTGCTGGCTGATATGACCTGGCTGGCGGGTAAAGGCCTGATGGGCTCTGATTTGAAGGCGCTGCTCACGCTGCTGCGCCGCTTCGGTGGTGTGGCAGAGTATGGTACGCTGTGTGATATCGGGCTGGCGGCTTATCTGCTGGATCCGACGGCCAGTGATTATCAGCCGCACCAGCTGGCGGTGAAATATCTCGGCGCGCAGACTTTTAATGAGAAAGACCAGCCACCGGCGCTGGTGGCGGCTTATGGTCTGGTGCTGCTGCCGCAGCTGAAAGAGCAGATATTTGAGAAATTGCAGCAGGAAGGGCTGGAGGCACTTTATCGGGAGATGGAGCTGCCGCTGGCTGACGTGCTGGCAGGTATGGAAGCC
>JAFQHB010000232.1 GCA_017398165.1 Bacillota bacterium | reverse complement strand
GGTGGCGGGGCGACGGGGACTGACGGACGAGGCACATCCCCCAAGCTGTCACGCTTCCATAGCCGCCTCGATAGCAGCATCCTGCGCGGCATATTTGGCTGCTGCCCGCTGGCGGCGCCGCTGCTGCAGCTCACGCAGTGCATTCTGCCCCCAATGCTGCGATCTCTCAGCCGCCTGACGGCACTGTTCTCCTGCCGCCCGCATACCCTGGCGCAGCACACTCTCCTGCAGCTCCAGATCCTCCAGGCAACGCTTCTCCACCACTATCGTGCCATCATTGATGCTGCGGATATACTGCGCCGATACGAATACCCGCCCCAGCCACAGATCGCCCAGCCACCCGCCGGACAGCATCAGACGGCTGATGCAGCCGCTTTCGCGGTCCAGATAATAACGCTCCACCCTGCCCAGGGTGCTGCCGTCCTCGCTCAGCAGGCGGCTGCCCACCAGCGCACAGGGATGGTGCATATACTCCACGATGCGCGGCAGGCTGGCCGTCCGCCCGGCGGCACAGCGCTCGTCAATATTTATCACATCTGCCCCCAGGCGCAGCACCCGTGCCGCCGGTATCACCCGCAAATCCTGATACCAGCCTTTTTTCTCCACCGTCAGTGCCAGCAGACGCTTTTCGCACGGGTCGATGACGATATTACGCACCACACCCACGGTCTCGCCCCGGCTGACGCTGAATACCGGCATATCCAGCAGTTCACTCGCATTGATATCCCGGCTCAGTTCTTTATTTCTGCCGCCCATAAGCTATCGCACTCCTTTCGCAGCCCTGCCACAGCATCCGTACAGCCTTATCTCATAATGCTCTATGCCGTATTTTATGGCCGCCTGCCGTCATTTATGCCAAAAATTCCCCTGACCGTCGTATTCAAAATTCCCCGCCGATGTGCTATAATTTATTAGTTGGCCTGTTATCAGGTTTTTATCAGATCCGCAATACACAGCCCCGCCCCTTTGGGCAGCGGCTGCGTTTGGTCGTGTCTGCGGCGGCACGCATAAACTCCTGCCGCACTATGTATATTATCCCAAGGAGGAACGTTATGAAACTCATCGTCGGCCTCGGCAACTGGGGCAGCGAATACAACAACACCCGCCACAATATCGGCTTTATCACTATCGAATATCTGGCTGATAAGCTGGGTATCGATTTCAACAAAACCAAATTCTTCGCCAGTGTCGGCGAGGGCTTCTATCAGGGAGAAAAGATCATACTGATGCGCCCGCAGACCTTTATGAACCGCAGCGGTCAGGCCGTCCGCGCGGCAGCGGATTTTTACAAGCTGGATGTCGAGGATATCTTCATTATATTTGATGATATGGATCTGCCCTGCGGTATGATCAAAATCCGCCAGAAAGGCTCGGCCGGCGGGCACAACGGTATGAAGGACATCATCAGCAATATGGGCAGCGATAAGATAAGCCGCTGCAAGATCGGTATCGACCATCCGCTCTACGGCGATACCGTCAATTACGTGCTGGGAACATTCAATGCCGATGAACGCGAGCTGCTGCAGCCCGCGGTAGCAGATGCCGCAGACGCCGTGCTCTGCTGGCTGCAGGAAGGCCCCGCCGCCGCTATGAACCGCTTTAACGGCAAGGCCGCCGGCAAAAACCGCCCGGAGAAATAGCCCCCACCCACCCAAAAACACCGAAAGGAGCATCAATGCCTTGAGCAATTCCGACCTGCTGCAGGCTATGCTGGCAGACCCGCATCTGCATACCCTGTTTGATTTCCGCCGCGGCGCCTATCCCTTTGCGGCAGGGCTGGCCGCGGGCTTTCGCTGTGCGGCCGCGGCGGCGCTTTTCCTGCGCGATCGCCGTACAGTCTGCCTGCTGACCCCGGATGAAGACACCGCTGCCGCCCGCCTGCAGGATCTCCGCGCACTGCTGCCGGAGGAGGACGTACTGCTGCTGCCCCCGCTGGAGCTTTCACCCGTCAGCAGTTTCCGCCCCGAGCCGGAGGTCATCGCCGCCCGTATGCAAGTGCTGGCCGCCCTGACGGAAGAAAAACCGCTGATACTCGTCGCCCCGGCCGAGGCACTGCTGTCCCGTCTGCAAAACCGTGATGACTTCCGAGGCGGCAGGCTGGTGCTCGCCCCCGGCGTACAGATAGATATGGATGAGCTGGCACGCCGCCTGACGGAGCTGGGCTACCAGCGCGAGGCTATGGTCGAGACCCCCGGCTCTTTCGCCTGCCGCGGCGGGCTGGCGGATATCTTCCCTATTGGCTGGACGCGCCCGGTGCGTCTGGATTTCTTTGATGTCGAGATCGAATCCCTGCGTTATTTCGACCCTGATACCCAGCGCTCCACCGAGCCCTGCCGCGAAGAGCTGGAGCTATTCCCCTGCCGCCTCAGCAACGTGCGGGATTCGCTGCTTTCTTACCTGCCGGAGGATACCCGCCTGCTGATAGATGAGCCCGCCATGTGCGAGCGCAGCCTGCGGGATGCCGAAAAGGAACGGATGCTCTACCTGAACGATCTGGTGGCCGCCCGCCGCCTGAATGCCGCAGATATGAAAAGTCTGGCTGCCGATCACTTCCCGGCGCAGGAGCTTATCGACCACCTGAACGCCCTGCCCTACGTCAGCTTCAGCGATATCCCCGGCCATTCGGCACTATACCAACAGCGCCACATCGAGCTCACCGCACGGGAGATACCGTCCTACATCGGCCAGATGCAGCTTTTCGCCAATGATCTGGCAGGCTGGCGGCAGCAGGGCTGGCATATTTTCTTCTGCGCCAGCTCCCCGGTGCGGGCCGAGCGTCTGCGCGCCATACTGGCCGATAATGATTACCCGGCAGCCAATATCAGTGTCTGCGCCATCAGCCGCGGTTTTGAATACCCCGACGGCAGGATAGCCGTAATTACCGAGAAAGAACTGCTGGGACAAGAGGCCAAAAGCCGCCGCACCACCAAAGCCACCGCCGAACGCAATAATATGGAGGCTTTTGTCGAGCTGAAGCCCGGCGATTTCGTCGTCCACACCACCCACGGCATCGGCCGCTTCACCGGTATCGAGAGGGTAACCGCCGGGGGTACCGCCGCCGATTACCTGAAGATCGAATACGCCGCCGGGGATAAGCTCTTCATCCCGGTGGAGCAGATGAATCTGGTGCAGAAGTATATCGGCAACGATGCCGCAGCCCCCCGGCTGAACCGTCTGGGCAGCGGCCAGTGGGCTCGCGTCAAGGCCAAAGTCAAGGCCTCGGTGCAGGATATGGCGGATGAGCTGCTGCAGCTCTACGCCGAACGGGAGAAAGCACAGGGGTTTGCTTTCTCGGCGGATAATACCTGGCAGCGAGAGTTCGAGGACGCCTTTGCCTATGAGGAAACATCCGGACAGATGAGTGCGCTGGCCGATATCAAACGGGATATGGAGAGCATCCGCCCGATGGATCGTCTGCTGTGCGGCGATGTGGGCTACGGCAAGACCGAGCTGGCTATGCGTGCCGCCTTCAAGGCCGCGCAGGACAGCAAGCAGACCGCTATGCTGACCCCCACCACCCTGCTGGCCGAGCAGCACTACAATACCTTTTGCCAGCGATTCAAGGATTACCCGATAAAGATAGTGCTGCTTGATCGCTTCGTAAGTGCCAAAAAGCAGAAAGAAGTGCTGGAGGAAATGGCCACCGGCCGTGCCGATATCCTGATCGGTACTCATCGTCTGCTCTCCAAAGACGTGAAGTTCGCCAATCTCGGCCTGCTGATCGTCGATGAAGAGCAGCGATTCGGCGTGGCCCACAAGGAAAGCATCAAAAAGATGCGCGGTGCAGTCGATGTGCTGACGCTGTCGGCCACGCCCATCCCGCGCACTCTGCATATGTCGCTGGCCGGTATCCGCGATATGAGCGTCATCAACACACCCCCGCGTGACCGCCTGCCGGTGCAGACCTACGTCACCGAGCACCACCCCCGTCTGCTGCAAAAAGCCATCGAACGCGAGATGGCGCGCGGCGGCCAGATATACTATATTTACAATAACGTGCGCGATATTGATATGAAACGCCTGCAATTACAGGATCTGGTGCCGGGGGCGCGCATCCTCGTCGCCCACGGCCAGATGAGCGAGACCCAGATCAAACCGGTGATGAGCGGCTTTCTGGCGGGCGAGGCCGATATCCTGCTGTGTACCACCATCGCCGAGGCCGGTCTGGATATCCCCAACGTCAATACCCTGATAGTAGAGGACGCCGATCACTTCGGTCTGGCGCAGCTTTACCAGCTCCGCGGGCGCGTCGGCCGCGCCAACCGCCAGGCTTTTGCGTACTTCACATATCAGCCCGACAAGCTGCTGAAGGATGACGCCCGCAAGCGGCTGGCCGCCATCCGTGATTTCACCCAGCTCGGTGCGGGCTTCAAAATAGCTATGCGTGATCTGGAGATACGCGGTGCCGGTAATCTGCTGGGGCCGGAGCAGCACGGCCATATCGCCGCCGTCGGCTTCGACCTCTACTGCAAGCTGGTAAACGAAGCCATCACCGCCGGGCTGAATCCATCCGAGGCCCCCGAGCCCGAGACCACCCTGCCGGAGCTGAAGCTCGACCTCGGCGTTTCGGCCTATCTGCCGGATGATTATATCCCCGAGACCGCCATCAAATTCGAGATCTACAACAAACTGGCCGCCTGCCGAAACAGCGATGAGATAGCGCAGCTCCGCGCCGAGCTGATCGAACGCTTTGGCCAGCCGCCCCGCCCGGCCGCCAATCTCTTCCGTCTGCTGGGGCTCAGGAATTCCGGCCACCGGCTGGGGCTCACTGCACTGCTGGTGCACGAATCAACGCTGACGCTGAATTTCGGCGGCCGCAACCCGCTGTCCGGTCAGGCACTGCTCTCATTGGCTGACAAATATACGCGGCGGCTCAAATTCTCCAACAGCAAATCCTTTATTATGCGTCTGACGCTGCAAAAACGCGAAGAAAACGACCGATTACAGGAGATAACGGACTTTCTGCAAGAATTGCTTGCAAAAGCCACACAGAAATAGTACAATATCCTTTAGTATAGTTATAAATCCGCAATACAGGAGGAGTTTTTAGAGCATATGAAGAAGATCTTTCGCACCGTGCTGGCAGGCGTCACACTGATGTCGGCACTGGCTCTGGGCGGCTGCGGCAGCAGCGATGTCGCTATGGTCGTCAATGACGTCGAGATCCCGCAGGGCGTTATGAATTACTACATCAATTACGGCAAGGATTACCTGACCAGCTACGGCATCGACGTCACCGACCCCGAAGAAGGCGCCCAGTATATGAGCCTGATCGAAGAACAGGGCGTGGATATCGTTACCGAGATCGCGGTCATCCGCTCGTTGGCGGCCGATCACGATATCACCGTGGATAGCGCCGCGCTGGCTGATTCCCTGGCTACCGAGAAAAGCTATTTCGAGACTGATGAAGCCTGGCAAGAATGGCTGACCTCTTACGAAGTATCCGAGGACGACGTAGAATGGATACTGGAGTATCAACTGCTCTCCGATGCACTCTACAAAGATATCAGCAGCGACCTCACCCTCTCCGATGAGGAAGTCGCCACTATCTACAACGCCGATCCGGAAAGCTACGATACCTACAAATACGCTCATATCCTGATAGCCCCGGACGGTGAAGATACCGCCGCCTGGGATACCGCACTCAGCACCGCGCAGAGTGCCATCGATCAGATCAACAGCGGCACTGCTACATTCGAGGCACTGGCATCCCAGTACAATCCGGACAGCACCAGTGCTACCGGCGGCGATCTGGGCCAGTATATCACCAAAAATGCCAGCCCCTACGTAGAGGAATTCTCCACTGCGGCATTCTCGCTGACGGAGATCGGCCAGATCACTGCCGAGCCCGTCAAGACCAGCTTTGGCTATCACATCATCAAGCTGCTGGATATGACCACCGGCGTCGATGCAGCCCGCCCGGTCATTGAGGAAGAACAGCTCGGCGAAGAACGCTTCAGCCGTTATTCCGCCGCAGTAGAAGAAGCGATGAACAACGTCACCATCACCAAGGATTATCAGCGCCGCTATGCCATCACCGCGGATGATACCACCGCCGACACTGATGATGCCACCGATGATACCACCGATGACAACACTGACGGCACCCCCGAGGGTGATAATACCACCGGCACTACCACCGGCGACGGCACTGCCGCACAGCAGTAAGCCGATCCCCGGACTGACCAGAAAGCCTCCCGATAGGGGCGGGGTTCATAAAACAATAAATGAAATAATATCAAAAAGCCTGACTTCAAATTGTGTTTGGAGTCAGGCTTTTTATTATGGCTTTCTTCGACACATACTTTATTTTCCTCCGATAATGTGATATAATACTTGTGCGACACATCTGAATATTTTCGCCATAAGAGGTGCATTTTACATTGGTAAAAATGCATCCTCTGTTTTCGCACCTTTATGGCGGTGAAAAGATGTGTCGCAGCATTCGAGGCTCTGCATTTTTC
>JAFQHB010000231.1 GCA_017398165.1 Bacillota bacterium | reverse complement strand
GCAATATCTGCTTTGTTCGCTCGTCCATAAGCCCTCCTCCTGATTTTATCCATCCTTATCATTTGTTAGCACTCTATCCATCTGAGTGCTAACCATATGGTAGCACTAAACCACACTTTTGTCAATATTATATAGTAGTTTTTTTTGGCGGCCGCTGTTTTTTTGCCAAATCCCGGCCAATACGCCGCGCAATAAACAACCCCTTTGCATAGCCGAAACCATACAAAGGGGATGCCGCTGCCATTCAATTTATTACAGAAGAAAGATAGTCTCTGAGGAGAATGATCTCATTTCGTCCGAGCGTCACGGTGAGGAAATTATCCGTCAGCCCCTCATACCAGAAAAACACCTGCCATTCGACATAAATATCCGCGAATTCATATCCCGGCGGAATATATGTATAGCGTGGGTCCTGCCGCAGATCCCTTCCGGGATGCAGGCGAAAGACGTAATCAGGCTCCATACAGCGCAGTTCCGTTACCTCCTGCAGTTCACCGTTCAGCAGCCCGGTCAGCTTATCCGCCAATTCCTCAACCTCACGCGAGAGCAAAACCTCGTCATTCTCCCTGCAGTAGTGCAGCCAGTCACCGGAACAAAAACTGTGGTCACAGCGGCACCACTGGCTCTCCCAGCCCTCACTGCGGGATGGCTCATAACCGTTGATTTTCAGCGTTACGGTTATGCCGCGGGCATCAATTACCAGACACATATATCCACCTCCGATCTATATTACTCGCAGGCCTTAAAAAAACGCCTAAACATCTATGGTGTCATCCGGCAGCGCCCGATACTGGATATCCTCATAGTCCTCCTTGATGAACGCCAGGAAAACCTGATTGGCCAGCATCATACCACGCTGCGTCAGCCGGATATTATGAGCATCATCAATATACTCCAGCAGACCCGCCGCATCAAGAGGCCGCAGCTCGTGATCGTAAAACCGTGTGATATCCACGCGGAAACGATCCAGCACCGGGTAAATATCCACACCCGCCGTCTGCCGCAGCCCCATGAACATTACCTCGCTCATACACTGCGCCATAGTCAGCGTTTCCTTCTCCACCGGCGGCCGGTGCAGGTTTTCCAGCGCGCTCACGTATTCCTCCAGCGTACCGGTATTCTGCCAGCGCTCCAAAAACATACAGGAAGCCGCACCCAGACCGACCCCCAGATAATCCTCGCGCTGCCAATACATACGGTTATGGCGGCTACGATAATCACGCAGGCTGCGTCTGGCAAAATTCGCTATCTCATACTGCACGAAGCCTTTCTCCCGCATCAACTGCCAGGAGAATGCCAGCATATCAGCCTCCAGATCTTCATCTGCCGGCGCCAGCAGACCTTTCTCGCACTGTCTGCCCCACGGGCTGTCATTATCAAGCTGCAGCGAGTATATCGAGATATGCTCCGGCTGCAGACGCAGCGCCGCCAACAGATTGTGCTGCCAATCGGCCATCGTCTGCCCGGGCAGGGCATATATCAGATCCAGACTGATATTGTCAAACCCGGCCTCGCGCGCCGCCGCCACAGTTGCCGCGATATCCGCCGCACTGTGCAGCCGCCCCATCCGCCGCAGTTCATCATCCAAAAAGCTCTGCGCCCCGATCGAAAGGCGATTGCAGCCTGCCGCCCGCAGCTTCTGCAGATACGCCGCATCCACCGTAGCCGGATTGCACTCCACCGTTATCTCCACGTCGCGCTTTAATACGAAAGTATCGCGTATGAATCCAATCAGCCCGGCCAGCTCCTCGGCAGGCAGTACCGTGGGGGTCCCCCCGCCCAGATACACCGATACCAGCTCCCCGGCATAACGCCGATACATCCGCATCTCCTGCCGCAGCGCCGCCGGATAACGCGCCGCCTGCTGCTGTACCTCCGCATAGGTATGCGAGAGAAAATCGCAGTAATTGCACCGCGCCAGACAAAACGGGATATGGACATACAACGACTGAAAAGCCACAATCTCACCCCTCTCGGTCAATTTTCTTTATTATTTGAGGTAAACCTAACTATAAAAAAGCACTTTCCCCCAAGGCTCACCTGTGTAAGGGGAGCTGTCGAAGCTGACTGAGGGATTGAAAAACTCTCGATAACAAATAATCCCATCAAAAGAACCCTATATATTGGTTTTCATAAACCAACAGATTTTTTGGGTAGTACCACGCTCGGGAGTCCCCGTCGACCCACCCTCCCACCCCATTTAGTTTTTACCCCGCTCGTGCAGGCTGGATGCT
>JAFQHB010000230.1 GCA_017398165.1 Bacillota bacterium | reverse complement strand
CATTGGGACGGAAAGTGCCGTTGCCGTCGCCCTGTACCAGGTTCAGAGACTCAGCAGCGTTGATCCAGCCGGTGTACCATGCGCCAGCTTTTACGTCTTTGAAGCTGGGTTTGGAGCCCTCCGCTGGCCGGGGGCGGCTTGTCATTGGGCAGTGCCGTGATGGGGGCATAGTGGGGCGGCGATAACCCGTTTTATAACCCACTTTGCAAAAAAGCGGGGTTTATTCGAGGCCCAAAATCTTGTGATAAGCGCGCTCGGTGGCTTCGGCGGCAATCATCAGGTCGTCGGAGTATTCGTGCACGTAGGTGCCGTAGGTATCCATACTGGCCGAATGGCCGAGGATCATTTTCAGCAGGTGTTCGGGCAGCTCGTGCTTGGTGGCGGTGGCCATAGTGTGCCGCAGCTCATAAACGTGCGAGGCGCTGAGGCCGTGGTAATCGCGGTATTGGCGCCAGATGCGGTAGACAGTGCTTTGGCGGGCAAAATCGCCGCTTTTGCCGGGGAAGAGCCAGGGGGATTCGACATTGTGCTCCTGCAGCATCCCGAGCTGGTCATCGACGATACGGCGCAGGGTGGGCGACAGGTAGAGCACGCGGCGGGCGTTTTTGTTTTTGCCCTGGGTGATCTCGCCGTGGTAATTGATGCTGCGCTGGATATGCAGATGGTCGCCGCGGATGTCTTGCTCCGGCTGGATGCCGATGGCCTCACCGGGGCGCAGACCGGTAAAGAGGATGAAGCGTATCAGGTGGATATACCAGAAGAGCCGGGTATCCCCGTTGGTCAGCTGGTAATCGGTGTGCGAGAATACAGTGCGGATATCCGTAGGCTGCAGCACTGTGCGCTGATTGATGGTGGCCATCGCCGGGAAGACCAGCGGTCCGGGCGACTGCAGCGGGATGCACTGGCGTTCGGCGTAGGAGCATATCACCTTGATGGTGGCCCGGATGTTTTTGAGCATCCGGCGCGAGATCGGCTTGCCGTTGGCGAGCGATCTGGTATAGGCGGTATCTATGCAGAGCTGCCAGTCCTTTTGGGTGATGGATTGGGCTTTCTTATTGGCCAGCAGGGGCAGCAGGTGTACCCGTCCGATGGAGGTATATTGCTTGATACCGCTGGTGGAGAGGCCGCGGTGCAGCTCCTTCTCGGCCAGAAAATCGGCATAGAGCCGGTCGAAGCGGATATTGGGCTGTTCGTAGCAGGTATTCAGCCATTTATCCGCCTGTCGCTCGGCTTCGATCTTGCCTTTGGTGCCGGGTATTTTGCTGTAAAACGTCTTGCGGTGGCCGTTCCTTTGGACGTTGATCTGCCAGCGGTGGTATTTTTCCAGCCAGCGGGCTTCGTTTTTGCGTTCTATCATATGAAAAAACACCTTTCGTATAAGAATTTTTGTGGGTGGTATACTCGGATGGAGTCGAAAAAAGGTAATTTATAACCCATTTTGTAACCCACTTCGCTTTTGTGGAGGCATCAGGGCGGTGGGCTACGGCGGTGTATCGGCAGCAGTACGAAAGGCGGTATAAATGGAACGAAATAAAAAAACGACCACGGAAGTGGTCGTTTACAGTATGGCCTTATTAGTTCACTCTTCATTTTGAGGCAATTCTTCTTGGGGCAGGGTGGTATTCTGAGCCAGATGTGCCAGGTAAAACTCTTTGATCCGGGCGAAAGTCTGGTCGCTGAGGTCGTGCTCGATACGGCAGGCATCGGCTTTGGCGGTATCCGGATCCACCCCCAGCCGCTGCAGACAGTCCGTCAGCAGGCGATGGCGTTCGTAGACACTTTCGGCGATAGACAGACCTTTGGCCGTCAGGGTGATGAATTGATCCTCCGATACGGTGATATAGCCGTTCTCGCGCAGGTTTTTCATCGCGATACTGACGCTGGGGCGGGTATAGCCCAGATGATGGGCAATATCGATAGAGCGGACGTTGCCGTTTTGGGCTTTCAGCACCAGTATAGTCTCCAGATAATCCTCGGCGGATTCGCGGATCTGCATATCGTTCACCTCGCTTGGGGCTTGGGGGGTCGCTAAATAACCGTATATTTTTAATATTGTAGCATATCCCCGGCGTAAATGCAAGCCGCAGCGCAAGTTGACAGCCGCCGCCGTGAAATGCTAAACTATTATGATGAGGCTGTAATTAGATCGTTGATAAAGAAGCCGCGGCGATAATGCGCGCAGCCCGACGAATGGTGGTGGATATACAGAGATGCTGTATATCCGTGCGCTTGCCGTGGGTGATGGGTCGGGCTGTTGAAAAGGTGTAAAACTATCCCCCGGGTTATGAACATTTACCGCAGGTCTTTCGCCAAATCCCCGTAGATAGAGGGGTGCGGCACTGGGGATAGTTGTTGATAACTATGTGGAAAAGTGATTTTGCCGGTGGAAAACTTTTGTGGAATATTGTCGGCAGCGCGTATTTTGGCGAAACCTGTCAGCATAATGGGGCTGGTGTCATTTATGCGGGAAAACCGGCAGAAAATGCCTGATAGCGTGTTTAGCGCCGTCTGTATGGGGCAGAGGTGCGGCGGCGGGCAGTGATTTTGCATATAAATACCGAATAATGTATAAATATAACGAAAGGAAACGTGATGAGATTTTTGCATTTGGCCGATCTGCATATCGGCAAAAGGGTTTTTGATATAAGTCTTACCGACGACCAGAAAGCGGTGCTTTCGCAGATAGCCGACATAGCGCAGAGGGAGAACTGCGACGCCGTTCTTATAGCGGGCGATGTGTATGACCGCAGCTCGCCTCCAGCAGAGGCCATGACCGCGTTTTCGGATTTTGTGTCCTCGCTCAGCGAGAAAGGTATACCCGTGTACATCATAGGCGGAAACCACGATTCGGGAGAGCGTGTCGATTATATGGCACCGCTGCTTGAGAGAAGCGGTGTGTATTTCTGCGGTGCGTTTGACGGCGGGCTTCGTTCGTATAAGATGAGCGATGCTCACGGTGAGGTGAGCATACATCTACTTCCGTTTGTAAAGCCGATAAACGTAAAGAGATATTTTCCCGATGCGGAAATTCAGTCCTATGAGCAGGCGATAAAGACAGTGCTCGACAATGCGGATGTTGATTTTGATTCGCGCAATGTGCTGGTAGCCCATCAGTTCATAACGGGCGGAGAGACCTGCGATTCGGAGGAGTTTGCGATAGGCGGACTTGACAATATATCGGCGTCGGTGTTTGACGGGTTTGATTATGTGGCGCTCGGTCATCTGCACGGGTGCCAGCGTGTGGGAAGGGATACTCTGCGATACAGCGGAAGCCCGATAAAATATTCGTTTTCAGAAATGAACCATAAAAAATCCGTAACGATAGTTGATATCGGGGAAAAGGGGAGTACAGAGATACGCACGGTGCCGCTTACTCAGCCGCACGATATGCGCGATGTTTCGGGAACCCTCGCTGAGCTTATGAGCGGGGAGTATTCTGAGGATTATGTGCGTGTGACGGTAACGGACGAGGACGTTGCACCCGATGCGGCGTCGATGGTGCTTTCGGTATATCCCAATATGATGAGATTCGGTGTGAAGAACTCAAAGAGCGGTGTCGCCGAGCAGTATATGTCGGCGCAGGATATCGGCACGAAGAGTATTTCACAGCTGTTCTGCGAGTTTTATTCGCTGCGAAACAACGGTG
>JAFQHB010000229.1 GCA_017398165.1 Bacillota bacterium | reverse complement strand
TCGGTCTTGCCCATATCGATCACCACTACCGGACCCTCGATACGGGTGATGGTGCCACGCACGATCTCGCCCTCGTCATTGGCGTAGGCATCATAAATGATGTTGCGCTCAGCCTCACGCAGACGCTGGATGACCACCTGCTTGGCAGTCAGTGCAGCGATACGGCCAAAAGAACGCGGCGTTACCTCCGACTCAAACATATCACCGATCTCAAATTCGGGATCGTACTCTCTGGCTTCCTCCAAAGACATCTCGACCTTATCGTTCAGGACTTCCTCCACTACCTCCTTGCGGAAGAACACGTGGATATCACCGCTGTTTTTATCAATCTCCACCCGCACGTTCTGCGAAGAACCGTAAGTCCTCTTGTATGCCGAGATCAGCGCATCCTCCAGCGCCTCCAGCAAAAGATTTTTGGGAATACCGCGTGTAGTCTCCAGCTCATCCAGAGCGGACAAAAACTCAGTATTCAAGCCGTTGCTGCCCATTTCATCACCCCATAAGAATTTTCAAATACAAGCTCTTTGTAATGCTCTTTGTCAGCATCCATATCCAAATCTGATATCAGAATTTGAATACCAGATGCGCCTTGGCGATATCCGCCCGTGCGAAAACCAGCCTGGTGCCGGTCTTTTCCTCGGTGATCTCCACACCTTCCGGAGTATAGCCCACCAGATCGCCGTAAAATTCCTTCTTGCCGCCCTGTGCCGCAAAAAGCCTGATGCACACCGGCTCACCGGCAAACCGCTGGAAATCGGCAGGCTTCACCAGCGGACGCTCCAACCCGGGAGAGCTTACCTCCAGATTATAGGCAGGCTCGATGAAATCCAGCACATCCAGCGCATCGCTCACTACCCGGCTGACTGCGGCGCACAGCTCGTGATCCACACCGCCCTCGGCGTCGATAAAAAGCCGCAGCGTCCATTCACGGCCGGTTTTTACCCATTCCACCGCCACCAGCTCGGCATTGTTATCCGCACACAGCGGCTCGGCCATATCATATACCCGACGTTCGATATCACGCATATCTGCACCTCGTATCCGCAATTTTACTCTCACAGACCCAAAATCTGCAAAAAAAGTAGTATACCATACGGTACACTACTTCCCCCTCGCCTTTACAATAGGCTATGCTATAAATATACCAGCCGCGCCGCCGTTTGTCAATACCTTTGCGTCCAAATCCATCAGATTTGCCCAAAAATTTCTTATACCCACAGCGACACGCGGCACCAGCGGCAGCACTGATCGGGATCAGAACTGACTGTCATCGATCTCATCAATAATACGCCGCCGATCACTGTAAAAGGGTATGCCCCGCCGGCATTTGGGCAGCAGAGCAAAATCCAGCTCGCCCAATATTACCCCGGGATGCTCGGCCTCCATACCGCCGCTGATGACCCCGCCAAAAGGATCTACCAGCATCGAACAGCCGGAGTACTTGCCGCTCTTATCCCGCCCGGTACGGTTGCAGGCCAGCACGAAGGCCTGATTTTCTATCGCCCGCGCCTGATTCAGCAGCAGCCAGTGATTGATGCGTATAGTCGGCCACTGCGCCGGGATTACCAGCGCCTGCGCCCCGCGCAGCGCCAGATTCTCCAACAGGGCAGGGAAACGCAGATCATAACACAGCGCCAGGCCGAATCTGCCCCACGGTGTATCCACAAGCCCCCACTCATCGCCCGCCGTGAAGTATTTGTCCTCCTCCAGCCCCAACGGGAAAAGATGCAGCTTGCGGTATTTATGCACCAGCTCACCCTTTTGGTTAAAAACCATCGAGGTATTATAATACCTGCCGTTTTTTATCTCGGCGATACTGCCGCCAAAGATATAAATACCGTTTTCCCTGGCCATACGGGACATCAGCTTCACACTGCTGCCGCTCATATCCTGTGCCAGCACATCCAGATGCGCCAGATCATAGCCGACATTCCACAGCTCGGGCAGCACCACCATATCCGCACCCAGCTCCGCGCTTTTGGCAATCAGCCGCTCTGCCGCCAGCTCATTCAGCGCCGTCTGCCCCGGCAATATATCAAACTGCACCAGAGCCGCCCTGGGCTTGGGTGCCTCGATACCTGCACCATTCATCGTGCCGGTCATTGTATTTTCCGTCATCTTTTCCTGTACCTCACTCGTTTTCATCCTGTATTTTATGCCTGCCGCAGCACGGCTGGCCGTCAATATCCACACCCAGCAGCGCACCCACCTCGGCCAGAGTCCGCACCTGCCGGTATTCACCGGCCACCTCCGCATCCTCATAGGCCCACGCGATATCGACCTGCAGATGTATCGCCTGCGCGCCCACCGCCAGTGCCGGGGCCACTTCACTCTTCAGGCTGTTGCCGATGACCACCGTCTGCCCGGGCTCCGCGCCATAGTGCGCTATTATCTCACGGTAGACCTCCACCGTCTTTTTGCCGACAACTATCACCTCATCAAAATACCGCCCCAGATCGTGCTGCTCTACCTTAAAAAGCTGCTCCTTGCAGCCGCCCTGCGTCAATAGCAGCATACAGTGCCCGGCTGCCCGCAGCGCCGCCAGCAAGGCGTGCGCCCCCGGCACCGGCGGGTGATACGCCCCGGCAAAAGAGCCGCCCAGTTCTTCAAAATGTGCTGCCTGCTGCTCGTCATAAGGCACACCCATTTTCTCGCAATACACGGTATAGGTGCGCCGCATCGCCTGGGGGAAAGCCCACGGCACGTATTCGCCCGCCTGCTCGATTATACCGCGGTCGATGGCATCCAACGTGGGATAAAGCTGCTCGTCCCACAGCCCCAGCCCGCGCATCTCGTCCAGAAACTGCTCCGTCAGCCGCATGAATATCGGGTGCGTCACCACCAGCGTATCATCCAGATCAAATATCAGCAGCATCAGCTTTTCTCCAGACCCTGCAGTCGGATATCGTGATCACACGCCAGCAGGCACGGCTCGCACAGGCTCAGCAAACGGGACAGCGAACGATCGCCCAGCAGCTCCTGCAGGGCGGTAAAATCCAGATTGGTGGTAGCCAGTGTGGTCAGCCCTTCGTTCATACGATAATTCAGTATCGAGAACAACACGCTGCGCGTCCAATCCGAGAAATTATGGCTGCCCAGATCATCCAGCACCAGCAGATCCACCGTCTTGGCACGCTCGTTCAGCCGCCGTACCTCCAGCTCATCCACGCCGGAGAATGCCCCACGCAGCTCCTCCAGAAAATCCGGCACCACCAGGAAGAGCACGCTTTTGCGCCGTACCAGCAGATCATTAGCCGCCGCAGCCGCCAGATGCGTCTTGCCGCAGCCCACCTGCCCCATCAGCAGCAGCCCGCGCGGCGACCTGCCGGCCGCCACCGCATCACAGCACTGTCTGGCCTTGGCCAGCGCCGTCCGCGCCAGTTGATAGCAGGTCTGCCCCCGGCCGCCCGTCACCTGGGCATTGGCAGGATAACACGCCAACGAGAAATTAGCAAAGGTCATCCGCTGCATCGCCGGCTGCAAACGCGCCGCCCGCTGTGCCGCCGCCAGACGCTTGTGTGCATAGCAGCGGCAGACGGCAGCCTGTCCGTCCTGCCGCAGGATAAACCCTGATCCGCCGCATTCCGGGCAGACACCGGGACGCACGGCAGCCTCGGCATTACCAGCCGCACCGCCGTTATCAATATCCCGGCCGCTCACCAGATCATCAAGCTCCCACATTCATCTCACCTCATTTGCCATCAAATCGTTTGCCATCAAAAATATTTCTCATAATCCCGCGTCCCGGCATAGCCCTCCGGCGCACGCCCCCCGGCAGCAGGCTTCTGCCGTGTCCGCGGGCGGTTATCCCGCTGTCTGGCAGTACCATCAGCCGCCGCCAGCTGCTCCGGCGAGGATATACCCTCCCGCTGCCAGCGCAGCAGGATCTTATCTATGTAGGCCAGGCTGACTGCACCATGCAGCACCGCCCGGGCCAGTGCTTCCTTCAGCATACGCACATCCCAGCGCTCACCGATCAGCCAGAAATTCAGCTTTTCGATCTCCGTCGGCGAGAGCGGCCGCCCGAATTCCCCCTCAAAGAGGGCATAGACCGCCCGAATAGCCTCGCGGTCATTGATCGCCGCTTCCTCCGGCTGCGGCGCTGCCACCTGCACACCGCTGCCCGGTACAGTACGGCGGAACACCCAGAGCTCCAGCAGCTTCTCATACAGTGCGTCCAGCGTATATACCTCCACGCCGCTGGCTGCTACCTCTCGCCCCAGGAAGCCCCGCTGCTCAAAGACCGTCAGCACCTGCAGCAGATCACGCTCATGGCCGCTCCACCGCTGCAGCAGCTCTTCACGCGATATCGCACCGCTGTGCTTGTCCTGGCAGCCGATAATGCGTATCAGCGCTATCAGATCAGCGTCCGTCAGACCCAGCTCCTGATAATTCTCCAACAGCAGCTCCGGCACTGCCACCGCATCACGATACACGCTGCGCCAAAAGTCCACCTCAAGATTTTTCTGCAAACGGCCGGCCACCATATCCACTCCTTCGCTCATCCCGGCACACCTGCCCGGGCGTCTGTCTAATTTATTATTTTAACATATCTCACGCCCAAAAGCAAATCACTCCTCGCCCCACTGATAAAAACCCCAACGCCCGTCCATAATATACACAGGCCTGCCCGCATACTCTCACGCCACACAGAGTCCCGTCATACCGGCCTGCCGTGTACGCAATAAAGTATGCCGGTAAGGCGTAAAAACAGTGAATAAGATGCCCCAAACTTGCGCGCCAAAAATCTTAATTTTGCCGACTCTATTATTTTACAGAAAAAGAGGTGTCGCTATGTATCAAACCATATATCCAACCCCATATCAGGATCCCCAACGTATGATGCACGCCCTGCAAACATTCCGTCACCAACGCCAGCAGGAGGCTTCCGAGTTCGCCGCCGAATTTCAGCGTCTGGAAACTACGCAAAAAGACTGTCTGGCCGTGCTGGAGGCCGCAGGTTTG
>JAFQHB010000228.1 GCA_017398165.1 Bacillota bacterium | reverse complement strand
TGCCCCTGGCTGTAGTTATAAAACAGTCTGTCAGAAAACTCATTTCTGTCATATTTATCATCCCACATACAATACGGCATCTGCTCAGACAATGTAGTATCAATGACAAAACCATTAAAAAGCACATAATCCGGGAGAGTATCCTCCGTTGACATATCATCCTGTGGGGTGGCAAAAAATTCTGCCTCGTGCTGCTGCAGACTGTAATGCAGACTGTCATTCTGGCTGCGCAGATTTGCATTCTCCTGCAGCAGGTACAGGCAGAATGTCGCACTGACCGCCAGGCCAAGTGCCAACAATCCGGTCAAATACTTTTTCATACTATCCCCTCCCATCACAGAATAGTCAAAGAGCAGGGTTTAGGCGTTTTCACGTACAGCGGCAAAAGCCTGCTCAATATCAGCGAGAATATCATCAATATTCTCCAGACCAACCGAGAAACGCACCATACCGCTGTCAATACCTGCGGCTACCAGTTGTTCATCAGAGAGCTGACGATGCGTCTCGCTGGCCGGGTGCAGTACGCAGGTACGGATATCCGCCACGTGTACCTCATTAGAGGCCAGCTTCAGCGAATTCATAAATTTCATAGCTGTCTCACGGCCGCCCTTGATAACAAAAGAGATAACGCCGCTGCAGCCTTTCAGATATTTCTGCGCCAGAGAGTAGTTTGCATCACTCTCCAGGCCGGGATAAGTAACGCTCTCCACCAGATCAGAAGACTGCAGGTACCTGGCAAAGATCATAGCATTCTCGCAATATTGCTTCATACGGACAGCCAATGTCTCCAGACCCATATTCAGCAGAAAAGCCGAATGGGCAGCCGGATAAACACCAAAATCGCGCATCAGCTGCATACGGGCCTTGATGATATAGGCCGCTTTGCCATAGGTCTCGGTATAGGAAATACCGTGGTAAGATTCATCGGGCTCGATCATCTCGGGGAAGTTGCCGTTGGCCCAGTTAAAATTACCGCTGTCAACGATAACGCCGCCTACCTGCACGGCATGACCATCCATATATTTAGAGGTCGAATGGATAATGATATCAGCGCCAAAATCAAAAGGTTTGCAAAGAATGGGAGTAGCGAAAGTATTATCAACGATCAGCGGCACGCCGTGCTTATGCGCGATATTAGCCATACGCTCGATATCCAGTACCGTCAGCGCCGGGTTGGCGATAGTCTCACCGAATACCGCCTTGGTATTGGGCTTGAAGGCCTGCTCGATCTCTTCATCCGTAGCGTCGCGGCGAATATATATGCACTCAATGCCCAGACGTTTCAACGTATAAGAGAAGAGATTAATCGAGCCGCCATAGATCTCGCTGGTGCTGATGAAGCTGTCACCGGCTTTACAGATATTCAGCAGAGAAAGCAGCGTAGCCGCCTGACCGGACGTAGTACACATAGCACCCACGCCACCCTCCAGCGCAGCGATCTTATCCTCTACCGCCATTACGGTAGGATTGGCAAAACGCGAATAAATCAGCGATTTGGTCGGTTCGTCAAATACGGATGCGACCTCCTCCGTCGAATCATATACATAAGTTGTACTCTGAACGATAGGCAGGACACGAGGCTCCGAATTTTTGGGGCTATATCCTGCATGCAGACATTTAGTTTCGTCTTTCATCTTTTACCTCCAGACTCATAATTCATACAATAAACTAAAATTATTATACACTGACTAACACTGTACTGTCAAATGCGATTACCGATATACGCAGATATTTTACAGAGAACAAATTAAGTGCCATCAGAAATTTATATCATATCACATTGACTGGCGGCATAATTTATCCTATAATTAGATTGAGCACAATTTAATTGAACCCAATATTTAATATCACGCTCTTACAGGAGGGATTTTTTATGGATTGCGTTTATCGTACCAGTGGTGTATGTGCTATGGAAATACATTTCCATATTCAGGACAACATTATTACCAATGTAGAATTTATCGGCGGCTGCAACGGCAACCTCAAAGCTATCGCCAAACTGATCGACGGCTATACTGTTGAAGAAATCGAAAGCAAGCTCTCCGGCAATACCTGTGGGCACCGCTCCACTTCCTGTGCCGATCAGTTGGCCAAGGCAGTACGGGCAGCCTACAACGAGCTGCACAAAAACTAAACAACAAGGAGCATCTGCTATGAACCGAGTCTATGAATTTCTGAAAAACGCCGGCGTTTACTTTCTGGCAACTGCGGATGGCGATCAGCCGCGCGTCCGCCCCTTTGGCACTATTGATCTTTTTGAAGGCAAGCTGTACATACAGACCGGCAAGCGCAAAGATGTGGCTGCCCAGATGAAAAATAACCCCAGGATCGAGATCAGCGCGACAAACGGTGATAAATGGATACGCCTCACCGCTACCGCCGTGCTGGATGAGAATATCGCTGCCCAGGAGCATATGCTGGCCGCCTACCC
>JAFQHB010000227.1 GCA_017398165.1 Bacillota bacterium | reverse complement strand
TCAAAAGCATCCCGGATCTGTGCCGGAGATTCACCCTTGACCAGCGGAATCACATCGCCATAAACCGGCAGCTCTGCCTGGCACCACCAGGCGCTTTGCCGCCGCAGAGAGGCTTCCTGCTTACTGACCTCCAGCCGATACGGGCCGGTGCCCAGAGGTCTGGCCGCCTTAACTTCCGTTGCCTTGACCACGGGAATATCCAGCAGTACCGGCAGCTCCGCCATCGGCGTTTTCAGCTCAATAACCACCGCCGCACCGGATGCGGAAATGGACTTGACCTGCTGCAGCCGACCGCCGTACCAGCGGCTTTCCATGGCCGTCGTCAGGCTGGCTACCACATCATTTGCCGTGACCTGAGTGCCGTCGGAGAACATCGCTTTGGCGAGATAAAATGTATAGGTCTTCAGGTCTGCCGTGACCGAGTAGCGCTCGCAAAGCACCGGCTCGGCATCATAGTCCCGGTTTACGCTGAAAAGACCCTGATAAATCAAAGAGAACAGCGCCCGATTTGTCGTATTTTCGCTCTTATAGGGATTCAGCTGCTCTGTGGGATCATAAATCAGCGACAGCGCCTGCACGCCATCGGTCGGTCCGTTGGGTTTGACATCATTGGTATCGCCGAAATAGGTAGGGGTGGTGGGGTTGCCGGCATTTTGGACACCGCAGCCGCACAGCAAAAGTGCCGTGCACAGCAGCAGCGCGAGTATTCTTTTCACAGCGAACCCCCCTTACATACGATAATTGCGCCCTGAGATCCCCGGTTTTTGCCGGTGATCCGATGGGACCAAAAGCGATGGCTCTCGCACTTGGTGCAGGCGTCGCTGATGTCGATATGCGTAACACCTGCCCGGCGCAGAAATTCTGCGTTGATTTCTTTTAGATTTACATAATATTTTTCATTCTGGGCGCGGATGTGTTTTTTCGCCACATCGCCCAGCGCTGCGATCATCGCCTGCGGCACATCAGCATCGGTCTGGAAGCAGCACGCGCCGATATTGGGCCCGATGGCGGCCCGGATATTTTCAGGCTCTGCGCCAAAGTTTTCCACCATTGCCTTTACGGTCTTGCCGGCAATATCGGCAGCAGTTCCCCGCCAGCCGGCGTGGGCTGCGCCCACCGCACCGGTGACCGGATCGTGGAGCAAAATCGGCGTGCAATCGGCGGTGAACACCTTCAGCGCCACTCTCGGCTGCGCCGTAACTAAGGCATCGCACTCGGGATAATCGTGATGGTCAATGCCCAGATAATCTTCAGCCGTTACTGCCCGCACAATGTCGGAATGGGTCTGCCGGGTGCAGATCAGTTTTTTGGGTTCAAATCCTATGGCAGAGGCCAGGATTTGCAGATTTTTCGTCACATTTTCCGCCGTATCCCCCAAATGCAGGCCGATATTCAAGCTGGCAAACGCGCCTGTGCTAACGCCGCCCAGTCGAGTGGTGAATGCGTGCGGTACGGCGATTCCCTCAGCTACAAGATATTCTAATGTTCCGTTTTTTCGGATGATAATCGACATATGCGCTCCTAAAACAGATGTCATTGCGAGGCTCGCAGAGCCGTGGCAATCTCCCGGTGCGATATACCATCGCGCACCGCGTTTCGTTAGATTGGATCAGGAGATTCCCACGTCGCGTCTTTCGACGCTCGCTCGGAATGACAGAAACTTATTGTGCCTGTTTATCCTTCTGCAGGCAGCACTTCTTGTATTTCTTGCCGCTGCCGCAGGGGCAGGGATCGTTGGGGCCGACTTTTTTGTCCTTGTTGCGGATGGGCTGCTTCTTCACAGTTTGATCGGAGGCAGAATTTCCGGTTTCCTTGGCCACCTTCACACGCTTGACCTCCTGCTGGGGCCGGATCTCGGCCAGGAACAGACGGCGCACCGTTTCCTCACGGATGGCGGTGATCATGGCCTGGAACATCTGGAAGCCCTC
>JAFQHB010000226.1 GCA_017398165.1 Bacillota bacterium | reverse complement strand
TTTCTCTGCCAAAGAATCATACGCTTTTTTCACGATTGCTTTCAGGCCGGGGCGGTAGTCATAATAGGTAAGCGCATCCATTGTGCCGACAGGTTCACCGCAGACAATGACCTGACTGCCTCTATCGGAGCAGGGCTTCAAAAGAATCGGGTTCATCATAACGCTGGGCTCGATACCTGCCGCCTCTGCCTGCACGACCTGGGCTCGTCCCATTTCCAGCCCCTCAGTTGTAATGAAGCTGTTCAATGCCATATTCTGACTCTTAAAAGGTGCGACCCGCAGGCCATCCTGATGAAGTACACGGCACAAACCGGCTGTCAGCAAGCTCTTGCCGGCATTGGACATTGTACCCTGCACCATAATATTTTTCGTCATAGTCATTCCTCTTTGATTTGTGTCATCGCAGCCAGCAGACGGTCGTTATGCTCGGCAGTTAGGACTGCGATACGATAGTAGCCGTCCCTCAATCCAATATAATTGCTGCAGCTGCGAATCAGAATGCCCCGTTTGGCCAATCGTTCCTGATAATTGGGGATATCCGTATGGAAGAACAGATAGTTTGCTTCCCCGGGATAGACGAGCAAGCCCAGCTCTTCCATCGATTGGCGTACACGTTCCCGCTCGGCGGGGAGAAATGCCAGTGTTTGCTCCACAAATTCCGCATCCTTCAATGCGCCAATGCCTGCTTCCTCGGCAGTAACAGACACCGGCCAGCATTGTCCGGCCCGGCACAGATCGGATAAGAATGCAGCGTCCGCACATAGACAGTATCCCAGCCGCAGGCCTGCCATACCATAGAGTTTGGTAAACGCCTTGAGAATCACAAGTCCGGGGTTCTCGGCGAGGTAAGGTTTCAGTGTCAGTTGTTCTGCATCAGGCAGGAAGCCCAGGAAACATTCATCCACGATCAGGCGGACATCACATACCCGGCAGCGATCTATGATTTGCTGCAGGAGTGATCTGCCGATAGTGAGGCCGGTAGGATTGTTGGGATTGCAAAGAAACAGAATATCGAGATCCGGTGTGATATGGGTCAGAATACCATCATCCAGGCGAAAGCCATTCTCGGAAGAAAGGGCGTAATGTCCTACACGGCAATCCACTGCCGACAATGCCGTTTCATATTCCGAAAAGGTTGGCGCCGTCACGAGGGACTGCCGGGGACGGTCGGCGCAGGCAATACGCCAAATCAGATCTGCCGCACCGTTGCCGCAGGCGATCCATTCCACAGGAATGTGTTCATGGTCTGCTATGGCTGCCCGCAGCCTGCGGTAGAGCGGATCCGGGTATTCACAGGCACGCTCTGCAGCGCGCAAAAAGGCGGCTTTCGCCTGGGGGGAAAAGCCGAGCGGATTGGTATTGACAGAAAAATCCAACGGCTCGGTTCCGTATTGTTCCGCAAAACCGACAATATCTCCGCCATGTGTCAGCATAGTAGAAAAGCCCCCTTTCCGAGCAATGCAATTACAAAACAAAGAAGCGTACAGGCAAACATCAAACGATTGGCCCGGCAAATATCCTCTGCTTCGACAGGACGGTCATTGTCGCCGATATAGGGCTTGGTTACGATTTTGCCAAAGTAGACGGAAGGGCCGCCCAGGCGAATGTGCAGTGCACCGGCGCAAACCGCTTCCGTATGCGCAGAATTGGGGCTGGTATGATTCAGCCGATCCCGGCAAAATATCGACCAGGCGTTTGGGCCATCCTGCCCGATCATTGTGGCGGCAACTGTCATCAGCAGGGCGGCAATACGGGCGGGCAGATAGTTGGCAGCATCATCCAGTTTGGCGGCGACGCGGCCGAAATAAAGATAGCGGTCGTTTTTATACCCCAGCATACTGTCCATCGTGTTGATAGCCTTGTAAAGAACGCCCAGGGGGGCACCGCCGATGGCAAGGAAGATAAGCGGGGCGATCACGCCGTCAGAACAGTTCTCGGCGATGGTTTCCACGCAGGCGCGGCTGACGCCGGATTCATCCAGCGCAGCGGTATCCCTGCCGACGATACGGCCGACGGCCTCTCTGGCGGCAGACAGGTCGCTGCGCTTCAGTGCGTTGTATACCGACATACTTTCTGCATACAAGGAACGGGCGGCCAGACACTGCCAGCACAAAAAGCTCTCCAGAATAATGCCGAGCATCCAATGGATTTGGTATCCCACGGCGCATATCCACCAGCTGATGCCAAAGGACAGGACGCAAACGATCAGGACGGTGATAAAGCCGCCGCAAAGCTCGCCGTTTTTGCTTTTGGGAAACAGCTTGCGAATGCAGTGCTCCAACACAGATATCAGCTTGCCGATGGCAACCACAATATGAAAACCGCCCAGCGGATCACCCAACAGCAGGTCAGCCATAAATCCGACCGCAAAAGAAATGAAATGATATGTCATAGTTTCTATCCCCATAGAGTCACGTTGTGCAATGTCAGGATTCCCTGCTCATTCCGTATGGCATCGCAGATATAGCCACTGCAGTTTTTTACAGAATAATCATAATAATCTTTATGCGGTACGGCAAAATGCTCCATAATGGCCATAATAGTCCCGCCGTGCACCACGAAAACGAGGTTGGAATCACCCTGCGCTTCTGCCTGTGTCAGTATTCCCCGGAAAGCATTACAAACGCGAGTGGCAAAACTGCTTCTGCTTTCGCCGTTGGGACAGGGAGCCAGACAGTCGCTGTCTACCCAGACACGGTAATCGGCATCCTCCGCCATCTCATTGTAGCTGCGCCCTTCAAAATCGCCAAAGTCCATTTCCTGCAGGGCATCTACAATAATTTGCTCCGCATTGGGGAAGAGTATCGCCGCTGTTTGCTGTGTGCGCCGCAGGGGCGACACATAGACTTTGTTTAGCGCATAATCGGTATTCTGCGCCTTTAGCTGCATAATGCCTGCCGGTGCCAGCGGCTCATCGGTTCGCCCAATGTATCGCAGTTCGGAGTTGCCTGCTGTCTTGCCGTGACGAATCAATGTGATGCGCATGGCAATTCTCCTTTGATGACCATCGGCAGCCCGCTGACCATACGAATCACGCAATCGGCCCGCTGTGCTAAAAGAATACACAGTCGGCCCGTTGCCTCGCGGCCCGCACGTTCCCAATGTTCTACCGGCATCACGCCGCTGCCGACTTCATTACAGATGACGACGTCTTTGCCCTCCAGAGCCTGCAGAATATCATCCAGGCTGTCGGGGCTGCGAAACACTATTTGTTCCAAATGAAAAATCACCGGGCGGTCATCCAGAACCGCATCCGCCATATCACTGTCGGAATAGCCCAGTGTTTTGGCAAAGCTCCGCTTTCCGGAGCCCTGACCGCCTATGATCAACAGCATACAGACACCACCTTTTCTTTCATAACGAAAACCGCCAACAAAAATGCCATCGGAACGGAGCGAAATAAATCTTTCATCACAGGAGTGCTCCTTTCAATGGAATGGGAATCCCGCAGACCAATTCCAAAACACAGTCTGCCTGCTGCGCCAATGCGGCATTGATACGTCCCAGTGCCTGAATATAGGCTTGTGTAGCGGGGTCATAGGTTTTACTGTCACTGCCCACATCATTGGTTACTACGATAAGGGTCTCACATTGGCTGCGAAGTGCTGCGACGCCGCGCATAACTGTCTGGAATGGGTCCGTCTGGTTGCCCTCGTCGTCAAACATTTCATTGGCGGTCAGGTTGCAGATACATTCCAGCAGGGCGGTGCCGCGTTCGGGCAGCTGCAGTCCGGCCAGGTCGGTATATCGCTCGATGGTTGTAAAGCCTTTTCCCGCCCGCTTCTGGCGGTGTCTGGCAATCTTCGCCTTACTGTCGGCCTCGTAGGGACGTATGGCGGCAAGATAATACCTCGGCAGCGGAAAGCTTTGGCACAGGGTTTCCGCATAGTAACTTTTCCCGCAGGCTGATCCTCCGGTCAACAGGATCATCATATGCTTTCGCCTCCCGGCTTCTGATATATACTGGCAGGCAATATCAGAATTGATTTTTGCAAAATTCGGCATAATCATTCATCACCGTCCCATTGTGAGAGCATTGTTCGCATCCAATCACGAACATCCATACCATAAACGCGGTCGAGCTGCCCGGAGGACATTACATCTTTTACCTCGCCCTGCGCTACAGCCCTGCCCTTGTGCATCAGCAGGGCATTGGTACCGAATGCCCTGGCCAGGGATAAATCGTGCACCACGGATACGACGGCCCGTCCCGGTGTTTTCAGCCATTCACTGATGAGCGCGAAAACCTGCTTTTGATAGACCAGATCCAGATGGTTGGTCGGCTCATCCAAAAGGAGAAGCCGGGGACCCTGTGCAAAAACCTGCGCCAGAAAAGTGCGCTGCAATTCGCCGCCGGATAACGTCAGCACGGATTGTTGCCGCTGTGGCGCCATACCGGTCAATTCCAGAGCCCGCTGCACAGCGGCCTCGTCCTCGTTTCTGCGACCGGACAGCAAGCCGGAGGAATGGGCATAGCGACCCAACCGTACGATCTCCTCCACGGTGAATTCATAGCCGACGTGATGGTTTTGCGCCAACACACCGATCTCTCTGGCACGAGAGGACGCTTTCTGCTTTTTGACGTCCGTGCCGTTCAGCAGAACTGTGCCGGTGTAATTGACGCCCTGGGTGATGGCATTAAGGATGGTGGATTTGCCCGCTCCGTTGGGACCTACGATCATCAGCCATTGTCCCTCTACCACCTGAAAGCTGAGGTGATCCACAACGGTATGGCTGCCATAGGAAACTGTCAGATTATGTACTTGCAGCACAACCGTCACCTCTTTCGTGTCTGATAGAAAATGAAAATAAATACCAGTGCGCCTACCAGGCTGGTCACCACGCCGATCGGCAGCTCAATGGGATCCAGCAGAATACGCGCGACCAGATCCGCCAGCAGCAGAAATACTGCTCCGCCGAAAGCAGATGCGGGCAGCAGCCGTTTATGGTTGGGGCCGACGAGCATCCGCACCATATGAGGAGTCACCAGACCAACAAAGCCGATTGTACCGCCAATGGAGACGCAGACGCCGATCAGAATGGATACGGTGATCAAAACTATCAGTTTGGTCTTTCGGACGTCCACACCGATGTGTCTGGCGTTATCTTCACCCACAGCGAAGGCATTCAGCTCTCTGGCAAGGGAAAAGAGAATACCGCCGCAGATCAACAAAACACCTGCCAGAATCACCGCGTTTTTATAACTGGAATTCTGCAGGCTGCCCATAGTCCAGAAAGTAATGTCCTTGACCTTATCCCCGGCAAAGGCGATGATCACATTCATAGCGCTGGATACAAACATCGAGTAGATCACACCGATCAGAATGATGGTGTTGGTGGAAAGAGAATAATCGAGCTTGTAGGAGAGACCCAGAATTATCAGCAGGGATAAAAAGGCAAAAATGATGGCCATAATCATAGTCCCCGCAAATGGGATGGCGGGGAATGTAATGCCAAAAGCAATAGCCAGCACAGCGCCCAGTGACGCACCGGAGGACACGCCCAGTGTAGAGCCGTCCGCTAAAGGGTTTTTCAGCAGTCCCTGCATCGCGGCGCCTGCCAGAGACAGGGCTGCACCGGATAAAGCCACGCAGATCACACGGGGCAGACGTACCGGCAGGATGATGGAAGCGGCGAGACTTTCCGGCTGCGGCGCGCGTATGATGGCATTCCAAATCACCGTCAGTGTCTCGTTCATCGGGATGTTCACGCTGCCGATGCAAATGCAGGCGCACAGTGTGAACAATGTAATGCCGGCAAAAATCAAGTATTCCGACAGACGAAAATGTTCAGCTTTCTTTCTCATATCGTTTCCCTTCAAAAAACATAAATGGGGACGCTTGCCGTCCCCATTGGCTTTGGTATGGTGTTTGCGGCAATTACGCGCCGACAGTATCGCCATAGACAAAATCAAAGAGCATTTGTGCACCTTCTGCCAGACGAGGCGTGGGGCGGGACAATTCGTTGTTCTGCAGATTCAGGATCGCCTTGTTCTGAACGGCGGTGACATTTTCCCAGCCGGCGCGGGAGAGGATATCTTCCTCGGGGGTGGGGCCTTCACCAAAGTACATAGTGATGGTCACGATAAAATCGGGGTTGCGCTCCAGCAGCTTTTCCTCCGAGATTTCCCCCCAGCCGTCAACGTCGGCAAAACAGTTGGTCAGGCCAAGCATCGTGGCGATCTCGTCCATAAAGGTGTTGCTGCCGGCTGCCCAAAGACCGTATTGTAAAGGAGATACCTC
>JAFQHB010000225.1 GCA_017398165.1 Bacillota bacterium | reverse complement strand
TGCCTCTCACCAACGGTGGTGCTGGTTAATATACTGTAATAAATCATTATTTGGAGGAGGAGAAGCTATGAAACAAGAAAATTCCTGTACCTGGCCGCCGTTGGCGATTGCTACCGTGCCTATCCAGGAATGGAAGCAGACCTATCGCCCGGAGGTCTCTTTTAGAAACGGAACGATTTTTCCGGAATTGAATATGCCTTTTATGGGGAAGCGCAATATGCAGGAGCAAAGGGGGATGCACTGCAAATGAACAAACAAATGAACGTGCAGATGGGGACTGCGGCGAATGAACGTCGTCAGCTGCTGCGGGATATACAGACCGTAGGATTTGTGGTAGTCGAAGCGCAGCTTTTTTTAGATACACATCCTGATTGTGCGGATGCGCTGGATTATTTTAATTATTATAATCAGCTCTATATGCAGTTGGTAGCTGATTATGAGAGCAAGTTCGGACCGCTGACTGTAAACGGCGTACAGAGTAATTCGGAGTGGACGTGGGTAAATGAGCCCTGGCCATGGGAGAAGGAGGCATAAGCGACAATGTGGAATTACGATAGAAAATTACAATACCCCGTCAATATCAAAAAACCTGATGCCCGTGCTGCCAAGGTGATAATAACGCAGTACGGCGGCCCGGATGGCGAGTTGGCGGCATCTCTGCGCTATCTCTCGCAGCGCTACAGCGTGCCTTATCGTGATGTGGCCGGCGTGCTGACGGATATCGGCACCGAGGAACTGGCACATATGGAGATGATCAGTGCGATGGTCTACCAGCTCACCAAGGGGCTTTCGATAGAGGAGATTAAGCGCGAAGGCTTTGATACTTATTTTGTCGATCATACGACCGGTATTTATCCTATCGCGGCTTCCGGTGCGCCTTTTACCGCTGCGTATTTCCAATCCAAGGGGGATATCATTACCGACCTGCATGAGGATATGGCAGCCGAACAAAAGGCCAGAACGACGTATGATAACATTCTGATGCTGGTGGATGACCCGGATATCATCGACCCGATCAGATTCCTGCGCCAGCGCGAGATCGTGCATTTCCAGCGCTTCGGCGAGGCTCTGGAGCGCACTAAGGATCGGCTGGATTGCAAAAATTTCTATGCCTTTAATCCTGAATTTGGCTCAAAATAGCCTGTTGGGATAACGATATGGCAAAAGGACGGCACCCGCTATAATTGGGCTGTCGTCTTTTTGTTGTGACCCATCATAGATGGTGTTAATATTGGTGCAATATTGTGATACTATAATAAGCAGCAAGTAGACAGGCCGGAGAGCAGTGTGTATAATGGGATTAGTGTGATAACAGGGAGGACGGTCATATGCCCGATAATAAGGATGACAAACTGCTGCTGGCTTCGCTGGAGGATAAATTACGCCAATGTGAGAATAAATATTATCCGACTAATAGCGATTTCCTGGATATGAGTCAGCAAAGCCTGGCGGATAATAACTTTCGGATGCGTACAGCGAATTATTGTTTTTGGGGCGGCTATGCGGCGGCAGAAAGGAAAGTGATGGTCTTCCTGCCAGATTATATTGACGCCCGGGCAGCGCGTAACGATTACGGTGCGATAGATCCCGAGGCCGATCCTCTGGTGCTGCTGCGTGCTGTGCCGACCGCTAAAGACGCGGCTTTGACGCATCGCGATTATTTGGGAGCGCTGATGGGGCTGGGTGTGAAGCGCGCTAAGATTGGTGATATAATCGTAGATAAGGCAGGGGCGGATATCATTATCCTGCGGGATATAGCGGATTATCTGCTGTTGAATTATCTGAAAGTCGGTCGTTATACCCTGCATACTGAAATATTGCCGGTGAGAGAGGTGCGGTATACTGCGCCTGTTACACAGGAGAAGCAGATAAATGTGGCTTCGCTGCGGCTGGATACGGTGGCGGCCGGGGTTTTTGGCTGCTCACGCAGCAAGGCAGTCGCGGCGGTGGCAGCAGGGGGATTATTCGTAAATGGACGGCAGATCACTAAGCCGGATCATATGCTGGCCGATGGTGATACGCTGGTATGGCGCGGCAAAGGGCGCGTTGATATTGCTGAGATTGGTGGCACAACGCAAAAGGGGCGTGTTTGGCTGACGATCAACCGCTATATATAAGGTTTTACCAAAAAGATAGTTGTTGATAGACCAAAAAAATGGTATAATATCATATTAGGATATATTATCCCGGTGCATAAACTGGTAAAAATGAAGATGAGGGTTGAAAATGGCTGTTTATAATGTTGTAGAGATCGGCGATGACGTTTTGCGCCGTGAGGCTATGCAGGTGCGTCGTTTTGATGAGCGTCTGCACCGTATGCTGGATGATATGGCAGATACTATGTACGAATATGACGGTGTGGGTCTGGCTGCACCGCAGATCGGCGTCAGCAAACGCATCGTTGTAATTGACGTAGGGGATGGGCTGATTGAATTGATCAATCCCGAGATCACGGTGGCAGAAGGACAGAAGCTGGGTGTTGAGGGTTGTTTGAGTGTGCCGGAGCGTCAGGGTTATGTTTACCGGGCGCAGCGTATCCACGTAAAGGCTCAGGATCGCGACGGTCAGCCTTTGGAATTTGATGCCGAGGATTTCTTCGCACGGGCGTGCCAGCATGAGATAGATCATCTGAACGGTGTGCTGTATGTGGACAAACTGGCTAACCCCAGTGCCGAGGAAATACGCCGACTGGAAGAGGAAGAAGCGGATGAGTAATAACAACGCATTCAGGATAGTTTATTTGGGCAGTCCGCAATTTGCGGTACCGCCGCTGCGCAGGCTGCTGCAGGAGGGTTATGATGTGCCGCTGGTGATAACCCAACCGGATCGTCCCAAAGGTCGCAGCCGCCGCCCAATGCCAACTGATGTAAAGGTGGCAGCCGAGGAGCTGGGCTTGCGTGTTTTATCGGTGGCAAATGTCAATACCCCGGAGGTATTGGCCGAGATTGCGGCGCTGCAGCCGGATGTGCTGGTGGTGACCGCATTTGGCCAGCTTTTGGGGGATAAGGTGCTGCATATTGCGCCGCACGGTGCTATCAACATCCATGCCTCGCTGCTGCCCGACTATCGAGGTGCTTCGCCTATCCATCAGGCAGTGATAGACGGTCGGGAGCGTACCGGCATCTCAATTATGATGATTGAAAAGCGTCTGGATGCAGGTGATGTGCTGGCTCAGGCGGGTTGCGATATCCTGCCGGAGGATAATACCGGTACGCTGCGTGAGCGTTTGGCTGATATCGGTGCAGATCTGCTGCCGCAGGTATTGCTGGATATGCGGGAGGGCAGGCTGCAGTCGCAGGTACAGGATGAAGCCGCCGCTACCTATGCCGGCAAGATCACTTCGGAGCGGGAATTGCTGGATTGGACGCAGAGTGCCCGCACGCTGCATAATCTGGTGCGAGGTCTGACGCCGGATACTTCTGCATATACCTGTTGGCAGGATGGTGATGATATCAAGAGGCTGAAGATCTGGCGTACCTCTCTGGTGGATGATGATGCTGCCGAGCTGGCACCGGGTACGGTGATAAAGGCTGATAAGCAGGGTCTGCTCGTCCAGACGGGCGACGGGATACTGCGCCTGCTGACTGTGCAGCCGCCCGGTAAAGGCCAGATGGATGCCGCCGCCTGGTGGCGCGGTCAGCGGGATCTGCAGGCTGCGGGGCTATGCTTTCAGTCGGCAGAAGCCTAAGGAATTATTCGTAAAGAATAGATGCATAAGGACCTGAAAATATTTTTAGATGATGAAGTTTGCAGGAGGAATGAAAATTTATGCCATATTTTTATTTTGACTGGACGATGCTGATTTTGATACCCGGTATTTTGATTGCCAGCTATGCCCAGATGAAGGTCTATGCTAATTACAATAAGTATTCTCAGGTGCAATCCGAGAAGTGTATGACCGGCGCAGAGGTGGCGCGGCAAATATTGAGCAGTAACGGCCTTTCGCACATCGCGGTGCAGCACGTGGATGGCGAACTATCTGATCATTATGACCCCCGCAGCAAGGTAGTGCGGCTTTCGGATAACGTGTTTGAGAGTACCTCGCTGGCGGCGGTAGCAATCGCTGCCCATGAATGTGGTCATGCTATCCAGGATGCACAGGAATATCAGCCGATGCGTATGCGTTCTGTTATTGCTCCCTGGGCGAATGTTGGTACGCAGCTTTCCTGGATATTGCTGTTTGCCGGTATTATTCTGGGGTATTTTGATCTTTCGATCGTTGGTGCCTGTATTTTCGGTGTGGTAGTGTTGT
>JAFQHB010000224.1 GCA_017398165.1 Bacillota bacterium | reverse complement strand
TTCCCAATGATCCAATAGAAAACGCAGATAACGGCAGCCCAGCCGGATATTATACTCCGGCTCATACAGCTGTGCGGCAGTAGATACAGAGCCATCAAGCCCGGCCAGCCATTCCGCCGTTTTGGGCATAATCTGCATCAAGCCCACCGCACCGGCTGATGACACCGCATCAGCATTAAAATTACTTTCTACCTTGATCACTGCACAGACCAGATACGGGTCGATACCGTTTTCTCTGGCGGCAGTCTCTATCTCGGTGCTGTATTCGTTGGGATATAAATAATACGGTATCTGCCGCCATATCACCAACCCGACCATCACTATCACCGCAAATAACAGCAGCCGACGCAATACCGCAGGCTGGCGGCTCCTGTGTTTTCCTGCTCGGCGTTTTGCATAATGATAACCGGCTCTGCTTCTTTTCCCTGCTTGTTTTTTTACCAAATTATCTCCTGACAGATCAGGCTGACATATCCGCAGTAAATTGCCGCCAGATAGCCGCCAGCTCATTTTTCAATTCATTTATACCTTCATTATTATGCAGAACATACTGTGCATATTTGAGCTTTTCCTGCTGGGGCATCTGATTATTCATTCTGGCCCTCGCCTGTTCGGCAGTGATGTTATCCCGTGCCATTACCCGCTGCAGCCGCACATCATCATCGGCCCACACCAGCCACAGCTTATCCAGTATACCCAGATAATTCGCCTCGATCAGCAGTGCGGCCTCCACTATGATCACCTGAGCAGGATCGGCCTGATGCACCGCATCGATCTCGCGCTGTATATGCCGCAATATAGCAGGATGCATAATACCGTTCAGACGCTCCAGCTCCCGCTTGTCGTGAAAGACCAGCTCGGCCATAGCAGGGCGGTCCAAACGCCCATCCGGCAGGAAATGCTTATCGCCAAAAGCTGCACGCAGCCCGGCATAGGCCTCACCGCCGGGCTCGGCCACTACTCTGCCGATATCATCCGCATTGAGATAATAACAATCGTATTCCTCCGCCAGCAAACGACTGACTGTCGTTTTGCCGCTGCCGATATTGCCTGTTACCCCGATAACTGTCATAGTAAAAGCCACACCTCAATATGTCGCATTTTATGCAAAATATTTTAGCATATATCCGCCCAAAACACAATGATACAATTTGCTTTTTTATACAATTTACTATTTATCAATTCCAATTTTGTATTTACTGCCGTACAAATTGCCGCTGAAAGCTAATCACACATATTTTTCATAGTATAAAGACCCAGATCATTAGCCGCTGCCAGCATTCCCAGACATATCATACCGGAAAGCAGTGCCCCCAGGGCTGCATCGCCCTCCAGCATACCCAGTGCCAGCCCGCCGATCAGTGCATCCAATGCCAGCGCCACCCCCAACAACACCGCCTCCTGCGGGCAAAGCCGCTTGTCGGCATTACTGTCCAGACCGGATGGCCGCTGCCACATATCGTTTATACGGCTGTTTGCTCCCTGCCCGCAGTATTTCAGCACCATCGCCAGAGTGCAGACCAACAGCAATAAAGAAGCCGGCGCCCGCAGTGATTCCAACGGCAGCAGCTCCGTCAGCGAGCCCCCGCACCACATGGCAAAACCAAAGAATACCGCCGAACACCCGGCTATCCATAGCCGCGCACCCCAGGTTATGTGTATACGCGCCACACCAAAGGCCAATCCGGTCAGGAAAGTATCAAAATTCAGTACCAGCAAAAACACGCACAGTTCCAGCATCACGCCGCACCTCCGGATGATTTTCCTCTCTCCCTGTATATGCGGCAGGACAAAACAGCGCTCCCAACTAAGAGCGTGAGCTGTTTGG
>JAFQHB010000223.1 GCA_017398165.1 Bacillota bacterium | reverse complement strand
GGTATTGCCGTGCTCCGGCGATATCAGGCCGATGAAGTCATTATCTGCCATATCGCGGCTGTGTGCTGTGGCCATATTTGCCAGCTCGGTGATGGGGATAAAGGCTTCAAGCTGTTTTTGCAGGCGGATATTATTGATCTGCTGTGTCACCTGATTGACGATGGTATTCTCCGACGGGATCTCCTGCCGGACGAATTGCTGGCCGGAGGTAGTGGTGCGGATATGGACTGAACGGTTGGCGCCGTCCCACTGCACCGGGCAGGAGAATGCCTCGCTGATAAAACGCAGCGGTACCAGCGTGCGGCTGTTTATCACCATAGGGACGACATCCATACGGCTGATGCTGCCGTTGATATCGGCGTCGGCCGACCCGAGATGCAGGGTGATACTGGTATTCTGACGGGTCATAGTGATGACTCCGTCGGCGTAATTTACCGTGGCATCCAGCGCCTCGGCGCAGGCGCGCAGCGGCAGCATAGTGCGGTTATCGCTGATGACGGGTGCGACATCGCTGGATAGTGCTACGTCGTTGACGTAGATATCAATGCCGTCGGCTTGCGCCGTCAGCCCGATGGGAATCAGCAGGGAGCCGGTTAACAGCAGGGAAGTAAGAGCTGTTTTGAGGTATTTGTGGTTCATTAGCATGTCCTCTTTCTCTGATTTACACAACTATACTATTATAAAAAATTACTATTATAAAAAATTAACGTCACAAAAACTCATATCTGTAAAAAAGAATATTAGCACCAAACTATTACTATTATAAGTGTTTGACGCTGATCTAAGTATTTATCGTCTGCCAATATTTGCGTTTTGATGCGGCAGGCAGATAAATAAGCCGGAATAACTAAGATTATATTCTACAAATTTTCCCTTATTCCTTTTCGCTGTGTGTTGTTTATCCAGACTTTGTGTGGAATATTTGTCGTGTGCCGCGCCAAACTAACCGCAGGCAGATCCTGATAGCGGATCATTATTGCCAAAGAAAGCGGGGAGCATAAAATGGATACCAATAAAGAAAATGAATTGATGCACAATTTGGAAGAAAAGGTAGGCGGCGGTGATACCGGGCATCTGCCGGATGGCCGCCCGACCGGGCCGGGTGAGCGCCGGATGACGGTAAATCCTCCCGGCAGCCTGCAGAACAGTGAACAGCAGGGCAGCCGGGGCAGTCAAAACGGTCAAAATGGCCAAAATGGTCAGGGCGGGCAAAACCCGGCCGGGCAGCAGCGTTTGTTTGGCCGTATTGGCGGACAGCCTGCGGTATCGGCCTCGGTATCGGCGAATGTATCGGCTAATATATCGGCTGAGGATGAAGTAACGCCGGAGATGGTGAACCGTATCGAGATGTACGGCACAGAAGCCGTCTATAATGCCGGGGAAGATAGCTGATCAAGTCGCACAAGCAAAATACCGCCTGACTGCCGGTGCGGCAGAGGCGGTATTTTGCTGTATTTGCGCTATGTTACGGCGTGGCCGATCACAGATCGGCGGTTAGATCATAGGGTGTGGTCTGATAGACGTAGTAATTGAGCCAGTTGGTAAATAGCAGCTGGGCATGGGCACGCCAATGATTTACCGGCTTTTGTGTGGGGTCATCGTTCGGGAAGTAATTGAAAGGAATACGCGGATTCATACCGTTATTTTGATCGCGCAGGAACTCATCACGCAGGGTGTAGAGGTCGTATTCGGAATGGCCGGATACGAAGAACTGGCTGTTATCGTGATCGCTGACGATATGGATGCCGGCCTGCGGCGATACCGAAAGTATACGAAGCTCAGGTATGCGGGAGATAGCCTCGGCATCGGATTCGGTATGGCGGGAGTGCGGAGCCGGATATTCCTCATCAAAGCCGCGGAAGAGGCGGGCTTTGGGATTGAGCATATAGTGATTGTAGACGCCGCTGATCTTGTTGGGCAACTGCAGCTTGGGCACACCGTAGTGATAATACAGACCGGCCTGCGACGCCCAGCAGATGTGCATAGTGCTGTGGACATTGGTTTTGGTCCATTCCATGATGCGGCAAAGCTCCGGCCAGTATTCTACCTCCTCAATAGCCATATTTTCCACCGGGGCGCCGGTGATGATGACACCGTCGTACT
>JAFQHB010000222.1 GCA_017398165.1 Bacillota bacterium | reverse complement strand
GGTGCTCCGGCCGCTGCTGCCGCATCAATATGCCGCCGCTGCGGCAACTTTACCCTGCTGGGGTGCAGATCGGCATAAACGGTATCCGGGTTGACACCCAGTGCCCGTGCCACCAGCGACACCACACTGTCCAGCTCCACCGCATCGGTGCAGGCATTCAGATAAGGCTTCAGCTCGCGCATTACCGCCACCTTGCCGTGTACAGTGGATACATCGCTGCCGCGCAGCGCCTTGCCCAGCCGATACTGCCAGAAGTCCTGCGCCCGCTCGGCCACCAGCTTATCCCAGCCGGCCTTGCCGTATCGCCGCAGGAAGTCATCCGGATCCATACCCTCCGGTATCTGCAGCAGCCGTACACCAAAGCCTGCCTCGCGCAGGATGTCGATGGCCTTATCCGCCGCATTCAGCCCGGCACCGTCACCGTCATAGGCCAGCAGCACCTGCGTGGTATACCGCCGCAGCAGCCGTGCGTGCTCGGCATTAAAAGCCGTACCCAACGACGCCACGGCTGTATCCACCCCGGCCTGATGCGCCGCGATGACGTCCATATAGCCTTCCATCAGCACCGCCTCGTCCTCGCGGCGGATGGCCGCAGCCGCCTGATACAACCCGTAAAGGTTCTGCGATTTGTGGAAATACGCCGTCTCGGGCGAGTTCAGATACTTCGGCTGGCCATCCCCAAGGATACGCCCGCCGAAAGCCACCGTCTGCCCCTTATAATCCAATATCGGGAAGATCAGCCGATGATGAAACTTATCAAAAAAGCCGCTGCCGCCATCCCGGCGGGTGCTGCGCGATACCAGACCTGTCTCCTCGATATCCGCGAGCTGCCAGCCGGCCGATAGCAAATGCCGCACCGCACCATCCCAGCCCGCAGCCAGCCCCAGACGAAAGCTTTTCGCCAGCTCGGCCGATATACCGCGCCGCGCCAGATAATCCCTGGCCTCGCGCCCGCTGTCCGCCCACAGAGCCTGACGGTAAAATTCTGCGGCGGCCTCAGTCATCTTAAAATACTGCCGCCGCTTCTGCATCGCCATATTCTCCTGCGGCGAGGTCGGCTCATCCGGCATCTCCAGACCCACCATTCCGGCGGCACGCTCCACCGCATCCTGAAAGCCCAGA
The DNA here is from genome assembly GCA_017398165.1 of Bacillota bacterium. Lineage (GTDB taxonomy): Bacteria > Bacillota > Dehalobacteriia > UBA4068 > UBA4997 > Avidehalobacter. Next base: position 3,041 of record JAFQHB010000222.1, on the reverse strand, counting down.
CCCTCGATCTCCATCAGGAATTTCAGTGCGTTGCCGCCTTTGTGGCAGCCAAAGCAATAAAATATCTGCTTGTCCGGCGCCACGCTGAAAGACGGCGTTTTCTCATTATGAAAGGGACACAGCCCCAGCAGATTGCGCCCCTGCCGCCGCAGCGTCACATAAGAGCCCACGACGTCGACAATATCCAGCCGCGCCGTCACCGTCTCCACAAACTCCTCCGGAATTCTTCTCGCCACAGTATTTCTCTCCAAATCCTCGTCTTTAGCCCAAAATCATTCAAACACGCCAAATGTCATCCCCGACCGGCCACCCATCCGGGCATACGCATACGCGCACCGGCACGGCGGCAGGCCGCACACGCGGGGCATAAAGCAAATAGGGCGGGCGATGCGACCTCACGCAAGTGATACACCCCCCAAACAGCCCCCGCATCAGGCACTGACTAAATTTAACGGTTTAATGTTTCGCCAAAAAGACCCTTTTTCCTGCCGCCGCGCCACCGAAAAGACTCACTGTGCCGCGGCGCGGCCCCTCACTACTGGCATTTTACCTCATTAACACCAGAATTATGCAGATACCTACTTATTATAAAGCCTCATCTGTTATAAATATAAGAATATCAGCCCGCATCAGGCGTAAAGCCGGAATATCACAGCCCCATACCCAGCTCGGCAAAAATCTTCAGCGCATAACCATCCGACATCCCGGCGATATAATCACACACCGCCCGCCGCACGTCTGCACCATCCACATACCCCGGCACCAATTCCGGATGCTGTGTATAATAATCAAAAGTACGATGCAGACGCAGCTTCAGCCGTTCCTCCTGCGCTACCGCCTCCGGCGTGCGATACACCCGGGCAAAGAGGAAATTCCGCAGCTCGTCCATCGCCTGATACTCCCGCCGGTTCATCCGTATACCGCGCAGATCCTGCGAGGCCTCCAACACCGAGAGTATCATAGCGTTGATGCGCTTGCTGTTGGTGCTGCCCAGCACCGCCACCGCCTCCTGCGGCAGGTCGCGGTCACGTATCAGCCCGGCACGCAGAGCATCATCGGTATCGTGATTCACATAGGCGATACGGTCGGCCAGCTGCACTACCTCGCCCTCCAGCGTGATGTTGGCCAGATTGCCGCTGTGATTCAGGATACCGCTGCGTACCTCCTCGGTCAGGTTCAGCCCCTGGCCATCCTTTTCCAGCACATCCACCACCCGCAGGCTTTGTTCATTATGGCGAAAGCTGCCGTATATCTCATTCAGCGCCCGCTCCCCGGCATGGCCAAAAGGCGTATGCCCCAGATCATGCCCCAGCGCGATAGCCTCGGTCAGATCTTCGTTCAGGCACAGCGCCCGGGCGATGGTGCGCGCGATCTGCATTACCTCCAGCGTATGCGTCAGCCGCGTGCGGTAATGATCGCCGTCCGGCGCGATAAAGACCTGCGTTTTCATCTTCAGCCGCCGAAAGCTCTTGCAGTGGATGATGCGGTCACGATCCCGCTGATAGCAGGTACGCACGGGATATTCCCGCTCGGGCTGGCGCCGCCCGCGGCTGTTGCGGGCATGTGCCGCCTCGGGCGCCAATATCTTATCCTCCCGCTCAAAAGCATCTAAAATCATCGCTCATCCACCTCCGCACACCAGGACACTGTTTTGCTGTTTATTTTTCGGCAATATACCGCCTTTTCCTGCCGCTGCCCCCACATCTCCCCCACTTTTTACGAAAAAACCTCTTCACTCTTCACTATTTACTATTCCCTCAAATCCTCCTGCCCTCCATAAACTGCCGAAAGGCCTCCTCCGTCACGATATACTGCCGCCCCACACGCACACTCGGCAGTTCACCGCTTTTGATCAGCCCGCTGATAAAAGCATAGCTCAGCGACAGCCGCTCCATCAGTTCCCGGATGGTATACCCCTCCACACCGTGCCGCCCGCCGCTTTGCCGCGAATACTCCTCCGCCGCCTGCCGCTCGATAAAAAACTTGCGCCCGATACGATAGGCCGCCAGAGTCCCGGCCTCGATCGCCCGCCGTACCGTACCGTAGCTGCACCCCGATATCTCGGCTACCTCGCGCACCGAGAGATATTCCCGTCCGGCCTCTGCCGCCTGCCCCGCCGGCATATCCGCCGCGCCGCATTTGCTGCCCCCGGCAATATTTTTGCTGTCTGTATTTTTTGCATCGTTATTTACTGCCATTTCTTTGGCCTCCCACTCATACTGTTTTACTCAAATTGGCGATTTTTCCTTAAACTGTATGTTTGCCCAGCATTTTTTAGACTTAACGGTTTGCATTTTGCAATCATTTATAATATACTGTTAGGGTAGCTTTACACAGATAATTCTCCCCGAAAGGACTGACCGGCCAAATATGACGCCCAACATAACGCAGCATACAATGCCCCAACCGGCAGCCTGTACCGCAGCCGCCGCCACCCACCGCGGACGTGCCACCGCATCACGCATCGCCCTGCACCGTGCCACCTGCCGCACCGCGCGCGATTACCTGGCGCTGGTCGGTGATCTGCTGGATTCCCCCGAGGTCACAGCCCTGCACGACTATCGGCATCACCGCACCACCCGCCACCAGCACGTGCTCAATGTCTCGTGGTACTCTTTCCTGCTGGCCCGGCTGACGCATATGGATGCCGCTGCCGCCGCCCGCGCCGGCCTGCTGCACGATCTCTATTATTACAACTTCTGTGATTGGCAGAGCACCAAACGCCACCACATCTACCACCATCCCCAGCAGGCACTGGATAACGCCAGCCGCCTCACCGACGTCTCGCCCATTGAGGCCGATGTCATCCTCAACCATATGTGGCCGATGTCACCCGACCGCCCACATTACAAGGAGACTTACCTGATATCCTGTATAGATAAATACTGCTGCCTGCTGGAGCTTTCCGCCGGTTTCCTGTCGGCGCTGGGTCGCCGCTGCCGTGCTTTGCTGCACCGGCCGGTATTCCATAAAGGAGGCCAGGCATGAGCCCCAAAATAGACGCCACCCGCCGCAATTTCCAGTCTATGCGGGCTACCCTG
>JAFQHB010000221.1 GCA_017398165.1 Bacillota bacterium | reverse complement strand
TATTCTTATAGATAGATAGGGGGGTGTAGTTGATGAAACGGCGTATAATGGTGTTGATTTTGGCGTTGGTGATGAGCCTTGGTATGGCTGTGCCGGTATGGGCTGGGGAAGCGGATAGCGGTGTATGGGAAACGAAAATCGTGGAGGTAAACGGCTATTCGTTTGAGATACAGGAATTGCTGAGAGACGATCTGGCTATCGAGAGACGGTACATAAACCCAACTCCGGACGTGCAGATAGAGGATGTCGAGCAGGCCAAGGCGTTGTTGATCGCACTGGGGATGGATGCAGGAAACGTGGAGCTTTGGAGCGATGCCAGCCTGCTGGCCGCGCTGAATGGCAAGGACATCAGTATGGCGGTCGCTGATTATCGAGCAGAGACTAAGGCGGATACTGTGAACGTCGATGCTGCGACAATACTGTTGTTTATGCTTATTATGGCTGTACTTCTTGTAGGGGCAGGCATTTGGTGGAATCTATGGCAGGCAGAGCGGAAAGCTGCGCAGGAAAAGGCAGACGTAGTTGAGGAGCAATAAGCCGTAGTGGCTGTGATTATGAGTTTGCTGCAAAAATTAGTATGGATAGGGGTGTAGTTGATGTAACGGTGTATAATGGTGTTGCTTTTGGCGTTGGTGATGAGCATGGGTGTGCCTGCTGCGGTGAGTGCGGCTGTTACTTATCCCGTGTATGTGCAGGGTGAGGTGGTGGCGCAGGCGGTGGAGCGCGGCGGGGTGACCTATTTGCCGATGCGTACATTGTTTGAGAATTACAGCGCATCAGTAGACTGGAACGGTGCTGCGCGCGAGATCACGGCGGTGCGGCTGGACGGGGCAGAGCTGCGGCTGGATATGCGTAAAAATACCGCAGTACTTATGGCGCAGGGCAAGACAAGCCCTCTTGATATGCCGCAAAAGGGGTTTATCCAAAACGGTGTGACTTATCTGCCGCTGCGCTTTGTGGCGGAAAATTTGCGCTGTCAGGTGGAGTGGGATAATTATGATAAAACTATCGAGGTGCAAAACCTGCTGCAAAGCTTCACCGACGAGCAGGGGCAGGCCTATCTGGTGGACGTCGGTAATGGCAGCTTTTACCGTGGGCTTGGCAGCAGCGCAGTTTATCTGGCCAACTGCGGTATTGCGGATCTGGCGGCCAAAAAGGATGGTTATGCCGGGCTGGATTTGAGCGTGGATGATTATTCTCTGCCCCGCGATTGGCAGGTGAGCCTTACCTCCAAGGGGAATTACCTGCTGAGCTGTGAGTATTGGCTGTGGGGTGGGCTGACGCATACTATTAAATTTGCATCTTACGTCAGTCCCCGATCGGGTGTGACATTCTATAACGCCGATGACGACAGGGTTTTTTGCCAACAGGTCGGTGACACTGTTTGCCTGACGAATTGGGACGATAAGCTAATTGTGATCGACGAGACTGCCGGGCAGATCAAGCAGTATGATCTGCTTGCTATGCTGGCTGATGCGGCAGTTGACGAGCCGATAACCTCCGTTACGGTTTTGGCGGTTGATGGTGATTATGTATTCTTTAGGAGTAACTTTCGTCTTAATCTGCTGATGTTTAATCTGACCGACAAAAGGCTGGTGGATTTGCGTGATGAGCTGATTACCGACGCGGTTATCACGCAGGTGGGTATACCGGCCGATGATCCGGGCTGGGGTAAGGACTTTGCCCCCAATAAATATATGTTGGAGCTTGGCCCCTTTTTTGGTGAGCCACGGCTGGCAGATGGTGTGCTGTATGTTGATTTATATGCTAAAAACAATACCGTGGTCGTACCGTTGGAGTATCGATATATGGATTCAGAGGCCGGGCCGGTATCTTTTAATGGCAAACAGCTCTGCTGTATGGTAAAAGAGGACGGCTTTGGTATGGGACGGCAAAGGTATCTTTATGATAATGTTGCCCAGATCTATAATGCCTTAACAGCCGGTCAGGTGCGGGAGGTCGCAGAACCGCAGACTGGACACGGCCCTCAGTTTATACCTTACGATTATTACGTATTGACCGAATATTTGCATTTTTATCAGAATGTGCCGTCTGCAAATTATGATATGAGCAGCGCATCCGCTGAATTGAGCTATGAATTGTATCGTATGTATGAAGGCAAGCCGGAGTTTGGTGATGACAGTCGTAATCTGCTGTATGACGTCAATGCTGATCGCTGGTATGTGTTTCAGGCGGAGCAGTATGATAAACTGCTGAATCTGCCGGCTGTAGGAGAGCTGCTGCGGTAAAAGGCCGAGTAACTAATAAATGATTTGCTAAACATAAGTAAACCGTTTTTACTGGTAGTTAATATTTTTAAGGAGGCAAATTTTATGAAACCGAGAAGATTATTAGCGATGGCTATGACATTGGTTGTGTCTTGGGGTGTTGCCATACCTGCGTGGGCAATCGAGGATACAACAAATGATTTTGAACAAGTAATGCCCAGTGACGTTATAGCTGCACTGACACTGCAAAAGATGCGTAATGACGTTGATATCCCGGGTATGGGGAATATTAGTAATGCGGAAAACGATCTTTTGGCTGGCATTGCATTGCCTGCTTCATTGAATATTGATACCATAAATATTGATATGGATAAGATTCATCAGACTTATCCGCTGACTGATGATCAAAAACATCAGTTGAAAGTACATGGTTACACAGATGAAGAGATTGCGGAATTAGATATGGGTGACTTTTTTAATATAGAAGCCACTTGGCCGATTGATCCTGGTATTTATTCTGCAATTAAGTTTTTGTATCCGGAATTGGCTGATGTAGATATTACCCAATGGACCAATGCTGATTGGCAAGCTTATTATACGGCAGAGGATGCAAAAAAATATGCACCCACAGCAGAAGAAGCTCAGGCTTTGGCAGAACGCAATATTACCTTGGATGATGCTCGCAATTTGTTAAAAAATTATTATGACTATGAAACCATTTTAGCACAATCTGATGAACAATTAGCAGAGGATATTGAAGCGTATTATCAGTTTACCATTGATAATATTAACGAGATGGTAAAATATGAGGATACTGCAACGAATGCATGGAACATACTGAGACAGAGAAGTTGGGCAAAGCTCCAGAATGGCTCTGGGGTAAAACCGATGATGAATACCGCTAAAACTTTCCATGCCAACCTCTTGCAATCTAACAATCAACATTACGCTTTGTCTGCAGCAAAGTCGGTTTTTATTACAAGTATTGGATATACAACAATACAAAAAGTGAATTATGCACTTAGCGGAGGACAATATAGCGTTTCTTCGTTTGTATTTACTAATGATGGTGACGGAACAGTTCCAGCGGCAAGCGCACAAAATGGATCGAGTAGCCCGAACGCTCAGGTTATAAGAATCACAAATTCTGGAAACCACACTGATATGGTTTCTAATCCAGATGCCTTGGCGAGGGTGTACATATACGTTTCGCAGGCATTGGCAGGATATAGCTCGTCAGCAATTGATGAGAAAGATGCAGGGAATATTTATGTGAATGAAAAAGGATGGGTAGTTGGCGAAGGAATTGACGGAAGGCGGGTACGAGTCATTATTCGCGGGAGTAATATGCCTACCGTAATTTCTTCTACTGGAGAATCCTGTACCCTGATTGGAGAACAGTTATATATTGGAGATGAAGCTAATGAAGATAACTATGTTGGAGAATGCTTGGAAGTAAGCGATGGTTATCAGTTCGAATTGATGAGAGATGCATACAAATTTGTATATGATGATGACGATGAAGAAGGCATCTCTGTGGAAGTTTCGTATATGGAGAATGGCTACTATGAGACAATGCAAACGTATGAGATTAAAGAAACAGAGGGAACTTATGAGTTAAATACTGGAGAAAGTGTTCAGGAACTGCCTAAAATGACAGTGCGTGACGGAGTCGTAGTAGAGCCGAGTGCGATTTTTAACTATACTGAGATACAAAGGTTAAATGTGGAATGATAGATATTGATAGATAAGGTAAGAAAAGATGCGCCACGGAATAAATCCGTGGCGCATCTTTTCTTGGGATAATGACGGTTAGTTTTCGAACTTTGCTGCCGCAAACGGGTATAGCTGTGCGTGATGACGGTGTTTATACAGTTGGTTATAGTCGTAATGGATTTTTTGAGAATAATCTAATTGATAGAGATGTTTTTATCGATAGCTATGGCTATTATAGATTGGATAAAAACGGTGGTATGCATGAAAGGGTTGAAAATTGGCCGTAGTAAAAAATTGACTATGGTAAATAATACAAAACAAAAAACCAGACCCGGCGTTATTGCGTAGGGTCTGGATTTTTGTGTTTGGATTTGTATATAGAAACGAAAAAGAAAGTTTAGGAAATTTGTAAAAATATGTAACCGAACCGACTTTTGTGGTAATATATAAACAGGCAAAGGGGGCTTAAAAATGGAAGCTGTCATTGATAATAATTTTGTTGTAGAGGCGCTGCATGAAAGAAAATTGTCCGGCGAAGATAGCTTCCGTTTTTCTTATGATTGGGAGGAGTACCCGGAGCTTTATCATTATCTTTCTAATAAATGGCACGATAAAGAAGCTATACTCTATCGCGATAAATTGCAGGAGTGTACGCTGCATATTGTCAGCGTAAGTATAACGATGCGCCTTCAGCCATTAGGTGATATTACGGAAGATGATGCTATTATGCTGCGAAGGGAGACGAGCGGTGATATCTGGCAGAACCTGCCGTTCTCTGAGCGCGGCAAATTTCCGTTGACGCACTCGCGCGCTAAATTTCTGCCGGGTCAAACGCATTGTACTCTGGGCGTCAAGGCGTGTGAGAATGCGGATAATACGATACAGCAAAATTTATAGATACAGCAAACTGTATAAACATAAAACAAAAAGCCCTTCTCGTAATGAGAAAGGCTTTTGCGTGGTGCGGATGAAGGGACTTGAACCCCCACGAACCAATGCTCACTAGAACCTGAATCTAGCGCGTCTGCCAATTCCGCCACATCCGCAAGCTGCTTGTATATAATAACACGAATGGTGGGTTTCGTCAAGGGGTTTTGATAAAGTTTTTCAAAAATTTTTCAGATTTTTTTTACGGGGTCGCTCTCAGAGGGGTGGGTGGCTGATGATTGGGGGACGGATAGGCTGGGCACCGGGAGGACGGGGTGCATTTTGGCGGTATGACCAGCCGTGGAGAGAAAAAATAGGCTGTCTGGTATAAATTTGCGTCGGCAAAGTATTGTTTTTTTCGATGTTATATGGCACAATAATAAACGAAGAAGTCTCGGATGATAAACAGCGCAAACCCTCCGGCATATTATCTGCCTTGCGGCCATAGCTTTTAATGGTGGACTGGTCGAAAGGAGATGTCGTTTATGCCGGTTGGATTGTTTTATATAGCTGTTTTGGCTGTGGCGCTGCTGCTTTTGGGCTCGCTGCTGGGGGTGGGGCTCTGGCGGTCTATGGGTGTGGTGGCGGCGAATTTTACTCTGGGCTATGGTTCTCTGGCTCTGATCAATTATCTGGCGCCGCAGTTGGGTTTTTCGGTGCCGGTCAATGCCGTAACTCTGCTGGCCGGGGGCTGCCTGGGCTTGCCGGGGACGGCGCTGGCAGCCGCACTGCAATTCGTCGCGTGAGGGCGTTTTTTTGATCTGAGGGTCGGGATCGGGGCTTATCATTTTTATGGGAATTAACACAACTTATTTTTCGGAAAGGGTTTGATTTTGATAATGGCAAAACAAAAACTTCAGGCAACGATGGACGGTAATCAGGCGGCGGCTTATGTAGCTTACGCTTTTACTGATGTCGCGGCTATTTACCCCATCACTCCGTCATCAACTATGGCGGAATACGTAGACGAGTGGCAGGCCGCCGGCCGCAAAAATATTTTTGGCCAGCAGGTCTCGATCACCGAGATGCAGTCCGAGGGCGGCGCTGCGGGTGCTTTTCACGGTGCGCTGGCGGCAGGTGCGCTGGCTTCTACCTTTACTGCTTCGCAGGGTCTGCTGCTGATGATCCCCAATATGTATAAGATCGCGGGTGAGCTGCTGCCCGGTGTGATGCATGTTTCGGCGCGTACTATTGCCGGCCATACGCTCAGCATTTTTGGCGATCACAGCGACGTGATGGCCTGCAGCCAGACCGGCTTTGCCATGCTGTGCTCGGCCAGTGTGCAGGAGGCTATGGATCTGGCGGCGGTGGCCCATCTGGCGGCTATCAAGGGCAGTCTGCCTTTCCTGCATTTCTTCGATGGCTTCCGTACATCGCATGAGCAGCAGAAGATCGATATCTGGGATTATGATGATCTGGCCTCGATGCTGGATCAGCAGGCACTGCGTGATTTCCGTGCGCGGGCGCTTAATTCCGGGCATCCCACTGTCAAGGGTACTGCTACCAACCCTGATATTTTCTTCCAGTCGAAAGAGGCCGGCAATAAGTACCATATGGCACTGCCTGCCATCGTGGCTGATTATATGCGTCAGGTCAGTGAGCTGACCGGCCGCGAGTATCATCCTTTTGATTATTACGGCGCACCGGATGCTACCGATGTTATCGTGGCTATGGGCTCGATCAGCGAGGTGACCTATCAGGCGGTGGATTATCTGCTGGCGCAGGGCCGCAAGGTCGGCTTCCTGCAGGTGCGTTTGTTCCGTCCTTTTGCGGCAGAATATATGCTCTCGGTATTGCCGGAGACTGTACAACGCGTAGCTGTGCTGGATCGCATCAAAGTACCGGGTGCTATCGGCACACCTTTGCATCAGGATGTGGCTATGGCGCTGGCCGGCCGCCCTGTTACCGTTATCGGCGGTCGTTACGGTCTGGCTTCCAAGGATACCGTACCGGCGGATATCGTGGGTGTATTCAATAATCTGGCGGCTGATCAGCCCAAGCGTGATTTCACTGTGGCTATTAACGACGACGTCTACCATACCTCTCTGGAGGCAGAGCCTGATATGCCCGATATGCTGCCTGCCGGCACTATCCAGTGCAAATTCTGGGGGCTCGGCTCGGATGGTACTGTCGGCGCCAACAAACAGGCGGTCGGCATCATCAATGACAATACCGAGCTGAACGCTCAGGCATACTTCGCCTATGACAGCAAAAAATCCGGCGGTATTACCATCTCTCACCTGCGCTTTGGGCAGGAGAAGATCAAGGCTCCTTATCTGATCCGTCAGGCGGATTTCGTTTCCTGCTCGCAGGCTTCGTATGTCAATACATATGATCTGTTGGAGGGCTTGAAGCCCGGCGGTATCTTCCTGCTGAGCTGCCGCTGGACGGCGGAAGAGATGGAGCGGGAGCTGCCTGCCGCTATGAAGCGTTATATCGCGGCCAATGACATTCAGTTCTATACTATCGATGCCCCCGGCATCGCCCGTGAGCTGGGTCTGGGCAACCGCACCAATATGATTATGCAGAGCGCGTTCTTCAAGCTGGCAAATATCATCCCGATCGAGACTGCGGTAGCGGCGCTGGAGGACAGCATCGAGCACGCCTACGGCCGCAAGGGTCAGAACATCGTGGATATGAATAAAAAAGCAGTGCTGGCGGGTATTGAACGCCTGAACCGTGTAGCAGTGCCGGAGACCTGGCGGGATGCCGCTGATACCGCTGTGGCTGCCAAATCCGGGGCGGAGCGCAGTGCCTATGCGCAGAATATCCTCGACCCGATCAACGCCCAGCAGGGAGACAAGCTGCCGGTCAGCGCCTTTATGGATACGGCCGACGGTACTTTCCCCGTCGGTACTTCGCAGTATGAGAAGCGCGGTGTGGCCAATTTCGTCCCCGAGTGGATCCCGGAGAACTGCATCCAGTGCAACCGCTGTGCGATGGTCTGCCCGCACGCGGCTATCCGTCCCATCCTGGTGACGGATGAGGAAAAAGCCGCTGCGCCCGATACCTTCACTACCCGCAAGGCTATCGGTAAAGGACTGGAGGGTATGGAGGTCCGCCTGCAGGTGAGCCCGCTGGATTGCCAGGGCTGCGCGAGCTGTGTAGAGGTATGCCCCGCCAAGCAGAAAGCCCTGAAGATGGTGGAGATGGATCATAACAGCCCCGATGTGGCCAACTGGGATTATGCTGTCACCGTGCCTTATAAGGATGATATTATCAAGGCGGATAACGTCAAGAATACGCAGTTCCGCCAGCCCTATCTGGAGTTCTCCGGTGCGTGTGCCGGCTGCGGCGAGACACCCTATGCCAAACTGGTGACCCAGATGTTCGGCGACCATATGATCATCGCCAATGCTACCGGCTGCTCCTCCATCTGGGGTGCTTCGGTGCCGGCTATGCCCTATACCACCAATGCCTGCGGCCAGGGTCCGGCCTGGGGCAACAGCCTTTTTGAGGATAATGCCGAATACGGCCTGGGTATTGCGCTTTCGGTCAAACAGCAGAGAGAACGCCTGCGCCATACTGTAGAGCAGGCTCTGGCGGCCGGTCAGCCCGATGATGTGGCTGCCAGACTGCAGGCCTGGCTGGATGCTTTTGATGATTGCGAAGCCAGCAAACAGGCTGCTGCCGAGCTGCTGCCTGTGCTGGAGGCCAGCGAGGACGCCGCTCTGCAGGAGATACTGCAGCAGAAAGATCATCTTGTCAAACAGTCCATTTGGATTTTCGGCGGCGATGGCTGGGCTTATGATATCGGTTACGGCGGTCTGGATCACGTATTGGCCAGCGGCGAGAACGTCAACGTGCTGGTATTCGATACCGAGGTGTACTCCAACACCGGCGGCCAGAGCTCGAAATCCACGCCGACTTCGGCTATTGCCAAGTTCTCCGTCAGCGGCAAGCGCACCAAGAAGAAGGATCTCGGTATGATGGCGATGAGCTACGGCTACGTTTACGTTGCCCAGATCGCGATGGGTGCGGATATGAACCAGACCCTGAAAGCCCTGAAAGAGGCCGAGGCTTATAACGGGCCTTCGCTGGTGATTGCGTACAGCACCTGTATCAATCACGGTGTAAAGGCCGGTATGAGCAAAGCTATGGAGGAAATGAACAAAGCCGTCAAGGCCGGTTATTGGCATCTCTATCGCTATAATCCCGAGCTGGTGGGCACTGATAAGAAGGCTTTCGTGCTGGACAGCAAAGAGCCGACCGGTGATCTGCGTGAGTTCCTGCTGGGTGAGGTACGCTACGACAGCCTGTTCAAGATTGCGCCCGATCAGGCCGAGGAACTCTTCGCCAAGACAGCGCGTGACGCCAGAGAGCGTTATGAGGGCTACAAACGTCTGGCGGAGCAGGAATAGATAGTAGTAAAGAATAGAGAATAAAGAAAAGAGTGCAGTCCGCTGGGGATTGCACTCTTTTTTGTAGTTTATAAAAACGTAAGAGATTTTTTGGGTGTACCGCTTCCGTTTCTTTCCGTCGCCCCACTACCCTTACGGGCACTTCCGCCCCTGTCGGGGCTCCTTGCCTCCCTTTTATTGAAAAATTTTTCTGCCTTGCGCGCAACGCTTAGTGCTACGCCCCTATGGGGCTTGCACTGTTGCTGTTGCGCGCAGGCTGGGGCAGTTTTAAGGATTCTACAGTCAGGTTTGGTACAGACCTAACTATAAGCTTGCTCCCTTGCCCCGCTCGTGCAGCGCCGATGCCAGCCCTGCAAGGGCGCAGCATCCAGCCTGCACGAGCGGGGTAAAAACTAAATGGGGTGGG
>JAFQHB010000220.1 GCA_017398165.1 Bacillota bacterium | reverse complement strand
GTACAGCCATCTGGTCGCCGTCAAAGTCGGCGTTATAGGCGGTACATACCAGCGGATGCAGCTTCAGCGCACGACCCTCCACCAGGATGGGTTCGAAAGCCTGAATACCCAGGCGGTGCAGTGTAGGTGCGCGGTTCAGCAGTACGGGATGCTCGCGGATAACGTCCTCCAATACGTCCCATACCTCGGGGCGCACGCGCTCTACCATACGTTTGGCGCTCTTGATGTTGTGTGCCATACCGTCATGCACCAGACGCTTCATAACGAAAGGCTTGAAGAGCTCCAGCGCCATTTCTTTCGGCAGACCGCACTGATGCATCTTCAGCTCGGGGCCGACAACGATTACCGAACGACCGGAATAGTCGACACGTTTACCCAGCAGGTTCTGGCGGAAACGACCCTGTTTGCCTTTCAGCAGGTCAGAAAGCGATTTCAGCGGGCGGTTGCCGGGGCCCACTACCGGGCGACCGCGGCGGCCGTTATCGATCAGCGCATCCACAGCCTCCTGCAGCATACGCTTCTCGTTACGTACGATAATATCCGGCGCACCCAGATCCAGCAGGCGGCGCAGACGGTTATTACGGTTGATAACACGACGATACAGATCATTCAGGTCAGATGTCGCAAAGCGGCCGCCATCGAGCTGTACCATCGGGCGCAGCTCCGGCGGGATGACGGGTACTACGTCCAGGATCATCCATTCCGGGCGGTTGCCGGACTGCAGGAAAGCCTCTACGACCTCCAGACGGCGGATAGCCTTTACCTTGCGCTGGCCGCTTACCTCGGCCAGCTCTTTACGCAGCTCGGCGTCCAGCTCGTTCAGGTCGATGCTCATCAGCATCTTCTTGATGCTCTCGGCGCCCATACCGGCATCAAAGCGATTGCCCCACTTATCGCGGGCTTCGCGGTATTCCTGCTCGGAGAGCACCTGTTTGAATTCCAGATCGGTATCGCCGGGATCCAGCACGATATAAGAAACGAAATACAGTACTTTCTCCAAAACGCGAGGCGAGATATTAAGCAGCAGACCCATACGGCTGGGGATGCCTTTGAAATACCAGATATGGCTGACAGGTGCTGCCAGCTGGATATGCCCCATGCGCTCGCGGCGCACCTTGGCACGGGTGACCTCTACACCGCAGCGGTCGCAGACTACGCCTTTATAGCGGATGCGTTTATATTTGCCGCAATGACACTCCCAATCGCGTGTCGGGCCAAAAATCCTCTCACAGAAGAGACCGTCACGCTCCGGCTTGAGAGTACGATAGTTGATAGTCTCCGGCTTCTTTACCTCGCCGTAAGACCATTCCAGGATCTGCTCCGGCGAAGCCATTTTGATCTTCATTCTGTCAAAACGGCTGGCGTCCAGACCATGAGTATGCTGTTCAGCGCACTGTTCAGCTACCATTTTATCCTCCAAGGGATCTCCCCCTCTCAAAAAATCACGATATATATTGTCCAAAGCCTTCGTCTTGCCAGCTCGGCGTCAATCCAACAGCCGGGCATCGATAAACAGCAGGCTCATTAGTCCAAATCATCCAGGCCGTCAGCCATATCCAGCGAGAAATCCAAATCATTCTCCTGCTCGATCTTATACTGGTTGACTTCCTTTTCCAGCTGGTCGATATCAGCATCACTCAGCGTGTCGATATCGATCTCGTCCTCGTAATCATCGCCATCCTCGTCAGCACTTTCCAGGCTGAAGTTGCCGTCCAGATCAGATTCCGCAGCAGGAGTCCCCTCCTGCAGGCCGATATCCAGATCCAGCTCTCTGGCGGTCTCCAGAATGTTATCGCCCGGCTCATCATCATCGCCCTTGATATCGACGATCTCATTATCCTTATCGAGGATATTGACGTCCAGACACAAGCTCTGCAGCTCGCGCATCAGTACCTTGAAGGATTCGGGGATACCCGGCTCGGGTACGTTCTCGCCCTTCACGATAGCCTCATAAGTGTGAACACGGCCGGTGATATCGTCGGATTTCACCGTCAGGATCTCCTGCAGGGTATAGGCTGCGCCGTAGGCCTCCAGCGCCCATACCTCCATCTCACCGAAGCGCTGACCACCGAACTGCGCCTTACCACCCAGCGGCTGCTGGGTAACCAGCGAGTAGGGGCCGGTAGAACGCGCATGGATCTTATCATCGACAAGATGATGCAGCTTCAGATAATACATATAACCAACGGTCACCGGGCTGTCAAAGGGCTCGCCGGTGCGGCCGTCATAAAGGATAGTCTTGGCATTTGCCGCCATACCGGCATCAGCCAGCGTCTTGGCGATATCATCATCATTGGCGCCGTCAAATACCGGGGTAGCCAGACGCTCGCCCAGTCTCTTGGCAGCCATACCCAGGTGAGTCTCCAGAATCTGACCGATGTTCATACGCGAAGGCACGCCCAGGGGATTCAGTACGATCTGTACCGGGGTACCATCGGGCAGGAAAGGCATATCCTCCTCCGGCAATACGCGGGATACTACACCCTTGTTGCCGTGGCGGCCTGCCATCTTATCACCGACCGAGATTTTGCGCTTCTGTGCGATATAAATGCGTACCAGATGATGCACGCCGGGGGGCAGCTCATCACCAGCAGCCGCGTCGAAAATCTTGACGTCGACGATCTTGCCGGCCTCGCCGTGGGGTACACGCAGCGAGGTATCACGCACCTCTCTGGCTTTCTCGCCAAAGATGGCACGCAGCAGGCGTTCCTCGGCAGTCAGCTCAGTCTCGCCCTTGGGCGTTACCTTGCCGACCAGAATATCACCGGGGCGCACCTCGGCGCCGATGCGGATGATACCGTTTTCATCCAGATCCTTCAGGATATCATCACCGACGTTGGGAATCTCGCGGGTGATCTCCTCCGGACCCAGCTTGGTATCGCGGGCATCACATTCGTACTCCTCGATATGGATAGAGGTATACATATCCTCTTTCACGAGCTTCTCACTCAGCAGTACGGCGTCCTCGTAGTTGTAGCCTTCCCAGGTCATAAACGCTACCAGAGCGTTGCGGCCGAGCGAAAGCTCGCCGTGATCGGTAGAGGGGCCGTCTGCAATCGGGTCGCCCTTGGCTACACGCTGGCCCAGCGTCACGATGGGCTTCTGGTTGATACAGGTACCCTGGTTGGAGCGTTTGAATTTCGCCAGCTTGTGTACCTCTATCTGGCCGTCATCACCCTGCAGGATGATCTCATCCGCCGAAACACGGGTGATTTTGCCGTCACGTCCGGCCAATTCACAAACGCCGGAGTCCAGACCGGCCTTGATCTCCATACCGGTGCCGACAAAAGGAGCCTCGGTCACCATCAGCGGCACAGCCTGACGCTGCATATTCGCACCCATCAGTGCGCGGTTGGCGTCATCGTGTTCCAGGAAAGGGATCAGCGCAGTCGCGACAGAGATCAGCTGCTGGGCGCTGATATCCATATATTTGATATCCTCAGCACTGGCCACCAGGATGTCCTTGGCGTGGCGCGCGCTGACACGGGCGCTGATAAAGCGGCCGTTCTCGTCCACCGGCTCGTTGGCCTGGGCGATATAATATTTATCCTCTTCATCCGCCACCAGATAATCGATCTGGTCAGTCACGCAGCAATCCACCACGCGGCGGTAAGGGGTCTCGATAAAGCCATACTCATTGATACGGGCATAAATAGCCAGAGAGACGATCAGACCGATGTTCGGGCCCTCAGGAGTCTCGATCGGACACATACGGCCATAGTGGCTGTGGTGTACGTCACGCACCTCAAAACCGGCACGCTCACGCGAGAGGCCGCCGGGGCCCAGTGCCGAAAGACGACGTTTGTGGGTCAGCTCGGAGAGCGGATTGTGCTGATCCATAAACTGCGAAAGCTGCGAAGAACCGAAGAACTCCTTGATAGCAGCCTGCACAGGACGGATATTCACCAGCATCTGCGGCGTGATGACCTCGGTATCCTGGATGGTCATACGCTCTTTCACCACACGCTCCATACGGGTCAGACCAATACGGAACTGATTCTGCAGCAGCTCGCCGACAGAACGCAGACGGCGGTTGCCCAGATGGTCGATATCATCGGCGGCGTGTTTGCCATCCATTACCTCCAGGAAATAGCTCAGGAAGCTGACGATATCCACCTGCGTCAGATGACGGATGAAACGCTTGGCCATACGGGGATTGGCCAGCTCGCCCATTACGTAGCGCTGCTCTTCATCGCTCCAGATCATACCGTCCTCGCGCTCAAAACGCTCGATGCCGTTCTGCAGCTTTTTGTGTACTTTATAACGGCCGACATTACCCAGATCGTAGCGTTTGGGATCAAAGAAGAAGCCGTGCAGCAGCGAACGCGCCGAATCGACCGTCGGGGGCTCGCCGGGACGCAAACGCTTGTAGATCTCCAGCAGAGCCTGGCTGGAATTCTCGGTCGAATCCTTCTCCAGAGTCTTGCGGATAGCGTCATGACCGCCAAAAAGATCCAGGATAGCTTCATTGGAATCAAAACCCAACGCACGGATCAGAATAGTGGCCGGGATCTTACGCATCCTATCAATACGCACGTAAACATAGCCGCTGGAATCACTCTCGAATTCCAGCCAGGCGCCGCGGTTTGGGATCAGCGTAGAGCCATACAGACGCACACCGTTTACGTCCATCTCCTCGCTGAAATACGCACCGGGAGAACGCACCAACTGGCTGACGACAACGCGCTTGGCGCCGTTAATGACAAAAGTACCGTTTTCGGTCATCAGAGGGAAATCACCCATAAAGACTTCCTGCTCTTTAAGCTCGCCGGTATCCTTGTTGATCAGCCGCACGCCGACTTTCAGCGGCGCAGCATAGCTGACGTCTCTCTCCTCACATTCATCAAGCTCGTACTTGGGCTTGCCCAAAGAATAACCAACGTACTCCAAAGCCAGACTGCCGGTGAAATCCTGAATCGGGAACACGTCCTCAAAGATTTCGTGCAGTCCGGTCTCCAAAAACCACCGGTACGAGTCTCTTTGCACATCAATGAGATTGGGCATCTCCATGATCTGCCCATTGCGAGCATAGCTTCTTCTCGGCCGAATGGTGCTGGAAGTGGCTTTTTCCAAATCTGTCACCCCTCAAAATATTTTACAGATCGCGCAAACAAAGTTCCGCCGCCCAAAGTATCTGCTGCCTGCGCCGGACAGCCCGACACGCCGCGGCATCCCGCATCCGCCACAGGACCTATCACACGAATCCCGTCACACACAGATATCCGGATATGCCGAAAAACGGCCTGTTTTCGCCGATTGACATACGCAAACACCGGGAAGCAGGTTCCTTCTTATGAGATCAGCCATCCAAGACCACCCCCCAGAGGTACTACAGCATATCCCGGCCGCAGCGAGCGCGAAGCCGACACTTCAAGCGATTTTATCAGACATATATCATATCATATAAAATCCAAATAGTCAATAATTTTGCACAGGTTTTTCCAAAATATTTTCAAAATCTCTCTCAAGCAGCGATTTCCCTCCACAATGCCGCCCGGTATCCATATCCTCATCCCGCCGCATTATCCACATCCCGCACCGGCAAACTGCATAGTGACACGGCACTGTATTATGTGTTATAATAGTATAGATACGCATCCGCCATATCAACGTATATGTGCGTATGTGTGCAGATCATCCCGTGATCTGTGTTGTATTTGTGAAGTGTATTACCGCAGCACCGAAGTTTTGTGGATAATAATTGTATTTTTACTGCAAGTTTTTGGCTTTGGCGGCTGTAATTATTGCGTAGGGGGAAACAGTTTATGAGAAACCTCCTTGATGAAGATTTGGCTCGCCGGGCCCAGCAGGGCGATCAGGATGCCTTTGCAGAGCTCGTCAGGCGCTATGAAAAGCAAATCTTCAGCCTGGCCTACCGATTGTGCGGCGATTACGATGAAGCCGCCGATTTGGCACAGGAGGCTTTTTTGCGGATATATCGTATGCTGCACCGCTACGATCCCGAGAAGAAATTCTTCTCCTGGATGTACCGTGTGGCACACAATAGCTGCATCAATGCGCTCAGCAAGCGTCCTGCCAACGTCGTCCCGGTGGAACAAGCCGAGGAATATATGACGAATGACGGCGACGATACTGCCGCAGGCCCCGAGCGCGGCTACCTGCAGCAAGAGCTGCGTTCCCAGATCGACCGAGCCATAGCTTCCCTGCCGGATAATTACCGGGATATCGTCTATCTGCGCTATATCGAGGATATGTCTTATCAACAGATCGCCGATGTATTGCAGCTTCCGGTCTCCACTATCGAGACCCGCCTCTTCCGCGGCAAGAAACAGCTCCAGAAAAAGCTGCTCGAGCTGATGGGCTGAGGCGTTATAAACACTACTATCAATAACAGAAAGGAGATGAACGGTATGGCTAAAAACGACTACCGTCTGCCGCCGGATTTCTTCGCCGGGATGGATGACGACAGCTTTGAACAACTATTGCGCGACAGTCTGGCCACCGTTCAGCCTCCGTCGGATTTTTCCGGGCGTGTAATGGCGGCCATCCAACAGGAGACCATTCAACAGCAAGCCGCCGCTGCCCCGGCCAGAGTCATTCGCTTCCCGCTGCGGCGTATCTTCGCCGGCACCGGCGCTGCTGCCGCCGCGATACTGCTTTTCGCGGCAGCCACCGTTATGCCCGGTGATACCACCGGCGTTTCGCTCGCCAAGCCGCTGCAATTAGCCGCCGAGCCTATCTGGCAGGCGCCCACCGCAGCACCGGAGGTCATCCCTGCTGCGCCGCCCGCCGCCACCCCCAGACAGGAGCCACCGGCCACCGCCGCACGTCCGGCACAGGCCGCCCCTGCCCCGGCACAGGTCACCACCACCCCGGTGCAGACTACCGCACCTGTCGAGATGGATCTGCCCCCGGAGCCCACCCAGAGAGGTGAGCTGGCACTGCCCCGTGCAGCCTACGGTACCCAGACGGAGGGTATGCTCTCTACCAGAATGTTGGCCTCCGTCGCCGGCAGCAGCATCCATACCCCTGATATCAGCTCGCGCAATACCTCGGCAGCTTTCCAGACTGTCGACGGCAGCAACGTATATTCCTGGCGCGTTGATCTGCAGGATGGCTCCGAGCCGCAGATCGCCATTATTACCGAGTTGGAGCCCGGCGCCACACCCGATTGCCCCGCCACTACCCACCCCTGCGATTCCACCACCATTGTGGAATCCCCCGATGGTATGATGTGGGCACAAAACGCTGACGGCGCCGATAAAGGCATCTGGATCGCTTTCAAAGAAGGCGAGGTCTACCGCCTCACCATCGAAGGCGGCGGCAACCTGCTGCTGTGGTCGAATGATTCGGCACGACTGATCTTCACCAATTCCGAAGGTCAGCTTTTCGTCGGCTACCCGCTGGAAAAGCGTATCTACCAGATCACCGACCTGCAAGTCAAGGATATCTGTCTGGGCAGCGATAACAAAACCCTGCTCTTTATTGCCACCGAGGACGGACAGGATACACTCTATACCTGCCAGCTCCTCTATAAAAATCCCCATAAAAATCCAGCCCGGACTGCACCAACACAGTCCGGGCTTTTTATTGTCCGCATCCGAAACTCTCCAAGCAAAGATAACCTTTCAAACAGAGCTTTTCAAAGCAAACTTTCAAACCGAGCTTTGCGCCATCACCGCCAGATGCCTCGCAGCGCATCCTTTTCGCGGCGATATCCACTACATCCAGTCGTCCGACACCACATTACTATAGGTGGCGTCCAGCCATTTGCCAATGTCTTCCAACGCACTCTCGTCGAAAGCATACCATTTATCAGCTATCTCATCAAACAACAATGCACCCTGGGGCACAAATTCTGCAAATGCCGCCCTGTGCACGCTAAACACACCGATCGGCCGGTCATAAGCATCCAAAAAGCTGTAACGCAGCAGACCGTAATAATCCTGCGCCTCCCGTACAGGCGCAGTCACTTCCTCGCCCGTAGCGGCCGTCAGTATCTCATATACTTTCCTGCTGCACAGATTACTCCAATACTTCTGCGTACGTCCGCCCAGCGTATAACATTCCTGTCGCTGCATACACACCGGCGTCACATCGTTGATCTTGCGGTATGGGGGCATAATACTGACATAATCGCCCTTACCCCGGCTATAGTGCACCTCACAGCCCAATGCCTCGCCCACAAAATGCACCGGCACAAAAGTCCTGCCGTCCTTTACATAGCTGGCCGCACCGAGACTCACCTGCTCACCATTGATCTGCACCTGCTCTCCGCCGATCGTCAGGCGTATTTTAGTCTCACCCGCACGAATGGCCACCTCCTTGCCGCTGTACCATACTTCGGCATCCAGCATTTCACTCACCACACGCACCGGCACGAAGACCATACCGTTTTTCATCTCAGGCGCAGCGTCACCATTCACCGCGACCTGATCAATAGTCAGCTCGACATCCTGCGCCCACGCCGGACACGCACACAGCATCAGTACAACCACTATCAGCAAAAATCTCTTCATAATACTACCTCCTGTATCACGCTGTTATTTCTCCAGCGGTATCTCCACCATAAAATAGCGCCAGTTGTCCTGCTCGTCCCAGGTATAAGCCGCCGTCAGCTTAAAACGCAGATTACCCATATAAAAATCCCGGAACATCAGCTGCGGATGTGCATCCTGCGAAAGGTCATTATTCAAATTTGCCCAGTAAGCCTCCTCCTGATCGGCATCAATACCGGCCATCGTCAGCAGACGGATCCTGTTATCCTCACTCAAAATTTCCGGCATCAGGTCACGCACCTCACCATTCGCCGGCTGCAGCAGGAAATATTTGTGCCCGTTACCAAGCAATACCCTGCCCTCATCCATCCACAGTATCCGGCAATTTCCGATACCCTCGATCGGATAGTGTTTCACCTCGCCGCTTGTCTCATCTATCATCAGCGCACCCTCTGTATCGGTCGCATAGATCAGGCCATCCCTTTGCCACGGCCGCGATTGCAGCTCCATCGCTTCGCCATCCCTGACAAAGGCATAAAAATCCCTGAATCCATAAGCCGAAAGCCCGGTATTACCATCAAAGAGCTGCAAAGAAACCACCAGATTCCCCATCGCCGTACGGCTCACCTACATATTGCGGTACTCACACATATGCAGCCCCAGCAAGTCAGAACCCATCACCCGGTAATCCGCCAGCGGCAGCGTTGCCACCCTGGCAGAGAGCACACGCTCCATATCAAAGCAATACAGACCGGCATCAGCAAAATTCAGCCAAAATACCTCCGCCCCGCCATTCTCATTATCATATCCATCGCTGAAATGCAGGGCAAACTTCGGCTCTATCCATACCTCGCCATCGTGCCAGTTGACGTCACACAGCAGATTCTCCGCCACATAGCGCAGCGGCACATAGGTCACACCATCCCGGGCATAACATTGATCACCCACACGCAGGGTCATCACCACACCATCCGGCCGCGTTGTATTGACGATCCCGGCAGCAGCATCATACTGCACCACCGCCCCACTATGTTCAGACAGCAAGCGCAGCGGCAAATACGTTACACTGTCATTTACCTCGGCCATCGCGACTGCCTGCCCGGCAAAATTCACCGGCACTTTAGTACTATCCGCCCACACCGGGCAGGCACACAGCATCAGTACAACCATCATCAGCAAAAATTTCCTCATAACACTACCTCCCTTTACTTTACACAACTATACCAAACTATACAAAGTTCCTTTCCTGCTGTGCCTTTACTCAATATAATTCTGCGATACCTTACTATTCCCTACCGACAGGGCGAGCTATTTTGACATTATCTGATTTTTCATATTCATTACCATTGGCCTGAATCCCCGCAACAAACTGCCCAAGCGCACAGCCCGCACACACAGTGCAGGCTATTGCAAACAGAAGCCCGATATGCGCCCCCTCCCCCAAACAAACAGCAGCAATATGGCCGCAAAACAGGACAAAAAGTAACAAATTTTCCGTTACCGGAAGTCCGCTTCCTGTTTTTGGGATATCGCATCCTGTAAGATAAATGCAGGGGGCGATATTATGTCTACTAAGGCCTATCTGGATAAGGATAGGATACGGGCGGAGCGGATGAATAAAAATCTGACGCAGGAGGAATTGGCTGAACGGCTGGATATCAGCGACCGGCATCTGCGGAGTATGGAAAAGGGCGGTATCAATATTCACGCCGATCTGCTGTGCAGGCTGAGCCGCGAATTGGGGACTACGATGGATGAGTTGATGGAGCTGAAAGAAGAAGCTTTGGGTGTTGAGTAGAGTTGTATGAGCAATAACACAGAAAAAGGCCGGCGGATAGTATTCCGCAGGTCTTTTGCATTAGGGTTCTGATAATTTGAGTTTTTATAATGATACCAAAATCCTGCGGACGATGTGCGGTCAGCAGGATTTTTCGCTGCTGATGTGTGGCGATTACTGCGTTTCCGCTGCATCACAGCGGGTAAAAAATCAAGAGCCGAAACCGCAGGGATATACGATTTCAGCTCTTGTTTTTTTCAGCGATCGTTTTTCATCAGGAAAAGTTTGAGAACTTCTCTGGCCAGGGACAATTCACGGGGAGTACAGTGCTGCAGCAGGTCGATGACGGCATCGGGGTCGCCCGGCTGATAGCCGGTGCCGAAAAGTATATATTCCATCGGCAGGTGCATAGAGCGGGAAAGCTTGATGAGGGTATCGATAGACATCTGCGATGTACCGACCTCCAACTGGCCGTAATAACCCGAGCCGATATCGGCAAGCTCGGACATTTTATCGCGGGTCAGGCCTAATTGCTGGCGACGCTCGCGCAAACGCTGACCGATTTCGACAAGTTCCTGCTTTTCCATTACTTTACACCACCTGTTTTTTGTTATTTACTATTGTAATGTATGAAGAAGCGCGACAAAATATGCCACAGAATAGCAAAAAGCAATATCTCTTGTCATTGTACTGGCGCAATCAACGCAGCAGAGATCGGGGCAGCACATCATAACCCCATACCCCGGATAATTCCCCAACCCTCGGGAGGGCGGAATGCCGCTGTTATTCGCTCTTCATCAATTCATTCATCGTAGTACCGAGCTCGCGGCTCAGGCGATAAAGCAGCCCTGCGTGAATATCGACGTCGTGGTTTTCAATGTTACGCATATGTCGGTCGCTGATATCCAGCAGCTCGGCCAGCCTCTCCTGACTCAGACCTTTGGCCTGACGGGCAGCGCGGAGCTTTTGCTTATCCAGCATTACTTTCATTTCTGCCACCTCCTCTCATATAGGTATCGGAGAAGGCGTGATTCTTACAATAATTTACCTCTCCGCCTATATATGTCCCGAGATGGACATCAGGTGACAGAATCTGACCATTTTTCCCCAAAAATCCTGCTGCCCATATTGTTGCGGCGGCAAATACAGCCAAATTATACAAAAAAGCCCGGATAAACCTGTTACTATGCAGGTCATCCGGGCATCGTTTATCTCAGGGGCGGCGGGCTGCCGATATTACCGGGCCGACAGACCAGGCCAGGCTTATTTTTTACATAACACATTACGCCTTGGGGGCAGGCTTGTCTGTGTGATACACTTTTTGCTCCGCGCCGCTTGTCCCGGCGATAATGGGGTTTGCCTTTTTCTTGCCGCTTTTGGCCTTGCCCTGAATTTCAGGTACCGGGGAAACCTCGTTGCGGGGTTTGGTATGGGTCCAATCGGGTCGTGCCATTCCTTTCTTTGCCATTCTCAATCACCTCTCAAATTCTTCATAATCTCACTCAAGTCATTCACCGGCGGCAGGCAGCTGTAATCCCGGCAGACATAGAAAGTGGTCTTTCCAGCTTTCAGCGGATATTCCGCCGTAGGTCCGTGCAGGAGAATCACGGCTGTGTCCGGCGGGATCCTTACGGTCAGCCCAGCGATATCTTCCTGTCCCCCGAGCACCACCGTCACTTGCGGCGCCGGCATCTCCTGCTCCAAAAGGGCCAGCAGAAACATTCCGTGGCCGATGGGATACCGTGCTGCCCTTATACCGAGGTAATTCAACTGTTCCTCTGCCTGATGCCGGTACGCCTCATCACCGGTCAGGTGATACAGGCGCACCATATTCCATGCCATCAGCGAATTCCCGCTGGGGATTGCACCGTCATAGTCTTCCTTGGGGCGCAGTATCAGCGACTCGTTTTCTGCCCCGTAGAGATAGAAGCCGCCGTTTTCCGCATCCCGGAATTTTTCCTGCACCTCCTGGCAGAGCTGCTCCACCCGGGTCAAATAGCTGCCATCCAGCGTTGCGCCATACAGGGCCAGCTGGGCAAACAGACAGGCGGCATAATCATCCAGAAATCCCTTTACACCCCGCTTCCCCTCCCGGTAGCTGACATACAATCCGCTCTCGTCACACAAATTGTCCCGAATGAAATGATTCGCCTTTTCAGCAGCAGCCAGGTACGTCTGCTTGCCGCTGTTTTGGTACAGTCGGCACATAGCCGCGATCATCAGCCCGTTCCAGGCCGTCAGAATCTTATCGTCCAGATGGAGGGAATTGCGCTGCCTGCGGTACTGCAGGACACGCTCCAGAACTTCATCACTGTACTTTTCCCGGTAATCGCTTTTCTGCAGATTGGGGATGCTCTTCCCATCAAAATTGCCCCCCTCGGTAATATCAAAATGACGGCAAAAGGCTTCTCCCTCCTGCGAGCCCAGCAGGTTTACGATCTCCTCCGGGACAAACAGATAGTATTTTCCCTCTTCTCCATCGCTGTCGGCATCCTGGGCGCTGTAAAATCCACCCTTCGGGCAAGTCATCTCCCGCAGAATATAGGCGGCGGTTTTCTCGGCCACTTCCAAATACAGCGCTTTTTGGGTAACTTCATATGCCTTGCAATAGGCCAGTATCAAAAGGGCATTGTCGTACAGCATCTTCTCAAAATGCGGCGCCAGAAAACTCTCATCCGTAGAGTAGCGGCAAAACCCGCCGCCAATATGGTCAAACAGGCCGCCCCGATACATCTGGAGCAAGGTATGCTCCGCCATCTCCAGACAGGACGGCTCTCCCTGTCTTTGGTAACAGGTCAGCAAAAAGAGAAGATTGTGTGGTGTTGGGAATTTCGGAGCCGGTCCAAAACCGCCGTGCGTGCTGTCATAAATGCGCCGATAAAGGCCAACAGCCGCAGGAATCAGCTCCTCCCTTGCCATATCTGCCGACAATGCGTCCCCTGCCCGGCTTTCCTTTTGCAGGTGCGCGACAATTTCCTCTGCCTGATCAAGCAGAAGCTGACGCTCATTACGCCACTTTTCGTGGATCACACTCAGCAGCTCCCGCAGGCCGATCATTCTGCCCCGGGTACGGTTTGGGTAATAAGTTCCGGCAAAGAATGGCTTCTGCTCCGCTGTCATAAAGATGCTGGTGGGCCAGCCGCCGCTGCCGGTAAATGCCTGACAGACCGCCATATAGATACTGTCAATATCCGGTCGTTCCTCCTTATCCACCTTGATGGCAATAAAGTGCCGGTTGAGAAGCCCCGCGATCTCCTCATCTTCAAAGCTCTCGTGCGCCATCACATGACACCAGTGGCAGGTGCTGTAGCCAATGCTGAGGAAAATCGGTTTATCCTCCGCTCTCGCCTTTTGGAAAGCCTCCTCGCCCCAGGGATACCAGTCGACAGGATTGTCTTTGTGCTGGAGCAAATAGGGGCTGGTTTCATTATGCAAATGATTTTTCAATCCTTACACATCCTTCTATCGTCTTAAAAAATAGAATGAACTGAAAACACGGAAAATATGTTGCCCCCCAAAGATTCTCTGAGCTGTTATTACTCCCAAATTATATCCACATATGATTGATGATATAAAAGATACCCGGACAAGCCTTGCATTTTCAAGCTCATCCGGACATCTTTTATGTCAAGGTTGGCGCGATACTTCATAGCAATATATCGAAAGAGCAGCAGCACCGCCACCCCAACAAAAAAGAAGCCCTCTCAGCATCAGCCAAGAGGACTTCTCTCTATATCAACCGCTCACAAAAAGCAGTCTCTTCTCAATTTCTGATCGTAATTACTTATCGTAATTATCGCAAATTACTCATTGATAGCGGTTACAACGCCGGAACCAACGGTACGGCCGCCCTCACGGATAGCGAAGCGCAGACCTTCCTCGATTGCGATGGGGGTGATCAGCTCGATGTTCATACGGATGTTATCG
>JAFQHB010000219.1 GCA_017398165.1 Bacillota bacterium | reverse complement strand
TGGAGACGACTGGAATCGAACCAGTGACCTCTTGCATGTCAAGCAAGCACTCTAACCGACTGAGCTACGCCTCCACAATGACCTGCAAGCAGTAGTATACCATTTTCTTACGCATCAGTCAAGTGCTTTTTATAATAACCTGTCGACCGGCGGCCTGCTACACGCCGCACGCCGCGGCAAAGGACAGCAGAATGCGGCGTCCCGCCTCCCCGGCCAACATATGTTCAGGATGCCACTGCACCCCCACGGCAAAGCGCTGCTCCGGCAGGTATATGCCCTCCGGCAGGGTATCATCGCTCTCGGCGCCGACACACACGCCCTCGCCCAGCAGGCGCACCCCCTGATGATGACGGCTGTTGACGGCTGCCCTATCCACCCCCAGCCAGGAACGAAACCGGCCGTAAAGCTCTACCTCGTGCCAGGGCTCTGCCGGGGGTGCAGTCTGCATATGCAGCATAGTACCCTGACGCTGCCCCAGATCCTGCCACAGGCTGCCGCCCTGCGCCACATTCAGCATCTGCATACCGCGGCAGATGCCCAGTACCGGCTTATCAGCCGCCAAAAAGCAGCGCAGCAGTGCCAGCTCCCATTCATCACGCCGGGTGTCCACCTCCCCCAGCCCGGGCCCCGGCAGTTCCCCCCAGCACCCGGGGTGAGGATCACCACCCCCGGCCAGCACCAGCCCGGCCAGGCGGCCTATATCATCCAGCGCCGCCAACGGCTGCACCGGCAATACCACAACGGCCAGCCCGACCTCGCCCAACACTGCAATATACTGCTGTGCCAGCATAAAATCCTGCCCACCGGCAGAACACGTCACCCCGACCACCGTCATAAGATCCCTCCCCTTTTACAGAGAGCTTATGCGGCGGGCAGCCGATCAATGCAGATAATATTGCGGCTGTATGCCCATACTGATCTCCATCGCCTGATTGATGCGGCTCATAGTCACCTCATCCAGACAGGCCACTTTCTGCTGCAGGCGTGCCTTATCGATGGTACGTATCTGCTCGGCCAGCACCACCGAATCCCGCGCCAGCCCTGATTCCCGGCGGCTCAGCGAAACGTGCGTCGGCAGCTTGGCTTTGGCCAGACGGGATGTTATCGGCAGCACGATGGTCGTCGGGCTGTAATTATTGCCCACGTCGTTCTGCACCACCAGCACCGGGCGCACACCGCCCTGCTCCGAGCCCTGCACCGGATTCAGCTCGGCAAAATAAATATCTCCACGCTTCAAATTCATATAGCTCACTCCCCGTTTTTCACCAGACCGGGCAGCAAGCGGCCGGGCATCACGCATACTGCCCCGGCTCTGCTATGTAGCTGCGGTCTGTATTACTAAATCTGCCCCAAATACCGACCGTCTATACACCGCGCCGCACCAAAGCCGCCGACACATTCCGACCTCTGCACATTAGCACAGCATAAGAAAAAAGCCCCCCGAGCGGGAGGCTTTCAATATTTCTGCAATATTTCTGCATTACTGCTTAATTCAGCGGCGTTTTTTATTCAGAACGTCTTTTATTCAGCGACCGATTCATTCAGCAGCACCATCGCCCGGGATGCACCGGTGATCTTGAAGGCATTAGCCTCATCGGTATCAATATGCAGATCCTTGGCGTGCGAATCACCCACGCGCACCGGCACGTCAAACAGGCAGCCGGCTTTGCCCTCGCTTTGGATGTAGATATCTACACGCTGGCGATCCCTGATGCCCAGTAATGCCGCATCGCTGGTGTGCAGATGCAGGTGGGTAGCCGCACAGATCACACCGTGATCGACGATAACATAACCGGCAGGCCCCAACAGAATACAGCCAAAAGTCCCCTCCAAATCGCCGGAATCGCGCACCAGAGCATTGATACCGGCCAGTCTGGCCTCAGTCTCGGAAAGCTCGATCTGTGTTTCGGCACGCAGCGGACCCAGAATACGTACGTTTTCGATCATCCCCTTGGGGCCGATGACCGCCAGCTTCTCGGCGGCGGCAAACTGCCCGGGCTGGCTCAGCGGCTTCTCCGAGGTCAGTTGATAGCCCTCACCAAAGAGGGCATCCAGATCCTTCTGGCAGAGATGGATATGATGATTGGAGACACCCACCGGTACCACCGCAGGGTTTTGCGGATCATCCAGCATAGCTTCGTCGATAGTAAACTTTCTCAGCATTACAAATCCTCCGTAACGTTAATTATTTATGTTGTTTGTGAGAAACCTGAGTAGTTTTTGAGTGTACCTCTTCCGCAAGACCCCGTAGCCCCGCTACCCTTGCACCCTTACGGGCACAGGCGGGCACTTCCGCCCCTGTCGGGGCTCCTTGCCGCCCTTTT
>JAFQHB010000218.1 GCA_017398165.1 Bacillota bacterium | reverse complement strand
TTCTGCTTCTCCAGCAGCTTGCGTTTACGCGTTACGTCGCCGCCGTAGCACTTGGCCAATACGTCCTTGCGCATCGCCTTGATGGTCTCACGCGCGATGACC
The DNA here is from genome assembly GCA_017398165.1 of Bacillota bacterium. Lineage (GTDB taxonomy): Bacteria > Bacillota > Dehalobacteriia > UBA4068 > UBA4997 > Avidehalobacter. The sequence continues at coordinate 1,665 of JAFQHB010000218.1, read as the reverse complement.
TTGCTGCCCACCGAAGCCTGAACGGGTATCTCAAAAAGCTGCCGCGGGATCAGCTTACGCAGCTTCTCCGTCAGCGCCCGACCGCGATAATAAGCCTTGTCTTTATGCACGATACAGGAAAGTGCATCTACGATATCGCCGTTTACCAGAATATCCAGCTTCACCAGATTGGATGGCTGATACCCGGAGAGCTCATAATCCAAAGATGCATAGCCCTTGGTGGCACTTTTCAGCTTATCAAAGAAATCAAAAATGATCTCGGAACGCGGCAGATCGTATATCAACATCACACGGTTGACGGTGATATACTCCATATTGATGAAGTTACCGCGTTTCTCCTGACCAAGCTCCATAATATTGCCGACAAAATCCTTCGGCACCATAATAGTAGCCTTGACGTAAGGCTCCTCGATCATCAGGATATCACCGGTAGAGGGCAGATCGGTCGGGTTGTCGATCTCCAACACCTCGCCGGACACGGTAGTCACACGGTAATTTACGCTGGGTGCGGTGGTGATCAGCTCCAGATCATATTCGCGCTCCAGACGCTCCTTAATGATCTCCATATGCAGCAGCCCCAAAAAACCGCAGCGGAAGCCAAAGCCCAGCGCCGCCGAAGTCTCAGGCTCGTACACCAGTGCAGCATCATTTAGCTGCAGCTTCTCCAGAGCATCCTTCAGGTCATTGTACTTGGCGGTATCCACCGGGTACAGGCCGCAATACACCATAGAGACTGCCGGGCGATAGCCGGGCAGCGGCAGTGCCGCAGGATAATCCGACTGGGTGATGGTATCGCCCACCCGCGTATCCTGCACATTTTTGATACTGCCGCTGAGGAAACCAACATCACCCGCCGCCAGCTCGTCCACTATCTGCACGTTGGGATTCAGGATACCTACCTCCACCACCTCGAATTCCTTGGCGGTATTCATCATCCGTACCTTCATACCCTTGGTGATACGGCCGTCCACCACACGGAAGTATGGCAGCGCACCCTTGTAGGCGTCAAAATGGCTGTCAAAAATCAGCGCCGAAAGCGAAGCCTCACGATTGCCCTGCGGCGCGGGGATACGCTGTACGATGGCCTCCAGCACATCGTCAATACCGATACCGGTCTTGGCCGAGATCAACAGCGCATCATCCGCCGGTATACCGATGACGTCCTCGATCTCTGCCTTGACACGATCCGGGTCGGCATTAGGCAGGTCGATCTTGTTGATGACCGGGATGATCTCCAGATTATTCTCCAGAGCCAGATAGACATTGGCCAGCGTCTGCGCCTCAATACCCTGGGCAGCATCCACCACCAGCAGCGCGCCCTCGCACGCTGCCAGCGAACGGCTGACCTCATAGTTGAAATCGACGTGTCCCGGCGTGTCAATCAGATTCAGCGTGTATTCCTCGCCGTCTTTGGCCTTGTAGCCGACGCGCACCGCTTTCAGCTTGATAGTAATGCCGCGCTCGCGCTCCAGATCCATATCATCCAGCACCTGAGCTTCCATCTCGCGCTCCGAAAGCGCACCGGTACGTTCCAGCAATCTGTCCGCCAGTGTGGATTTACCATGGTCGATATGTGCGATAATGCAAAAATTCCGAATATTCTTCTGTAATGTAGCCAAACCTACTCCTCCTGTTTATATGCAGCAGCCGCGGCGTATCACCCAC
>JAFQHB010000217.1 GCA_017398165.1 Bacillota bacterium | reverse complement strand
TATATCATAATTGGCAGACAAAAGGCGAAAATTATAAAAATATTGAAGGTTTGTGTCAATGTGTAATAAAAGAAGATATTGAAAAAGAAAAATATTACTTAACACCAAGTAAATATATCAAATTTGGTGAGGTTGTTGTTTGGGGCGTATTATGCACTGCCTGTCCTGACCCATCTGTTGTATTTTTTTCACAAAGTGGGGACATATATTTTGCACTCTTTCCAGAGTAATAGTGTCCCCGGGCAATATGCAAAAAGAAGCGGAGACAACTTCTTTACGAAGTGTCTCCACCGGTAGGCTTGGGGGGATGCTTTAGCTGTCCTGAAGCATCCATTCATCGTATATAATGGTTTGCGGCATTTCATCCGGGATATTCTCTTTTAGCAGGGTCGTGAGTGCTGATGCCTGCTCGTAGGTGATAGCCCACCATTTCCCATCGGGGGTTTGGAAAAACCGATTGTGGCAATGCCACACTTCAATAGTTTCGGAGTCCGTTTGTACGATAATCTGCCAGCCGCCGCCTAAGTATTCTGCAGGGTCTTCTTTGGTAGATGCCAGCTGTAGCGAGGTGAGATAATCGGCTAATGCGTTGATTTTGGCGTCATCGGTATAAGAAAAGGTGGTAAAAGGGCCGCCGTTCCAGGTGACCGTGATCTTTTCGATATCGTCAGGCAAGGTGACCTGACCGGTGTTGTTTGTGCGGCAGTATATGATCAGGGTGAGCAGGCACGATAATGTCAATATGAGTGTGATGATCTTCTTCATATGGTGTACCTCATACCGGGGTGATGTTCTGTCAAAAGGCGAGCTGCATTAGCAGCATATAGCATATCGTGCCGCCGGCGATGGAAAGCAGCATCTGGCGGCGCCACAGGTGCAGGGCGGTGGTGACGGCGATGGCGATAAGCTCCGGGATGGCGTGATTGCCGCTGAAAATGCTGACGTCTTTCAGGCAGTATATCACCAGCATACCGAATACTGCGCCGGGCAGTGCCTTGCCGAGGAAGCGGATGTAGGGCGGGGTGGGCTTGCCGGCGGGGAAGATCAGAAAAGGCAGAAAACGCGTCAGCATAGTACCGATGGCCACCATCAGTATGGTGATGATTTGTTGGGTCAGTGTCATATCAGGCGGCCTCCCCGGTGGTGCAGTCGGTATCGGCCGGGTATTCCATCCGGCGGCGCAGCAGGGTGAGCAGCGCCAGAAGCAGCAGCATAGAGGGTATGATGAAGCCATCCGCACCGAATATTATCAGGCATAACAGGGATATGCCCAGCCCCAGCAGTTCGCTGATATGTACGCTGTCTTTGAGCCATTGTTCCAGAAAGATGACTACCAGAAGTGCCGTCATGGCGAAGCTGAGACCCTCGGTGCTGAAAGTGATTACCGAGCCGAGCAGACCGCCGAGTGTTGCACCCGATACCCAATACAGGTGATTGAGCAGGGTAACGAAGAACATAAACCAGAAACGGTCGATGCCCTCCGGGATTTTGACGGAGTAATTGATCGAGAAGCTCTCATCGCACATACCGAAGATCAGGTAAAACTTCTTCCAGCCGGCATTTTTGTAGCGGTCAAGCATTGAGATGCCATAGAAAAGGTGGCGGGCGTTAATCATCAGCGCCATCGCCAGTGCCTGCAGCGGGTTAAAGGGATTCAGCAGCATATTGACGGTGATGAACTCTACCGAACCGGCGAAGATCACCAGCGCCATCAGCATAGGATACCAGAAGCTGAAGCCCGATACGTTCATATAGATGCCGTAGGTGATGCCGAGAAACCAAAACCCGGCGAATATCGGGATGGTATAGGGAAAAGCCGCGGCTAAGGCCTGCCTGATGACGGTACCGCGACTGGGGTTATCTTTTGGTTTGAGGGTGCTTTGCTCAGGGTATAAACTCATTATGGGAGTGCCTCCAGACTATGCCGTATATTATAATCGAGCGTCTGGCGGCTGTCAATAGGTGGGATACTTCAGGATGCGGCGGTGTCACCGGCGGTGTCCTGCGGGGTGCTTGCCTGGGGGGTGGCGGCTCGTTTGTTGGCACGCTCGGCAGTCAGGCCGCCGGCGATGCCCAGCAGCAGAGCCAGCCCAAGTGTTATCAGCGCATACGTGGTATCAAAGCTGCCGAACAGCCAGCGATAGGCAGCAAAGCCTGCCAGCCACAGCACCATAGCCGGCTCGGCACCTTTGAACTGCCCGGGGCGGCGCTGCCAGCGGTTGTTGGCGAAGCCGGCGGTAAAAGGGGCGAGCAGCAGGGCGGCCAGTGTCCACCCGCTGATATCGGCCGAGAGGTCAAACGGCAGGTAATACCATACGAATACCGGCAGCAGCCAGAGCATGAGCGGCAGCAGACCGGTGAGTACGGCGGCGCACAGCACCAGCAGGCTGTGGATGCGCCTGACGACGGGGCTGCGGTGGAGGTTTTCTTTAAGCTGGGGCAGATGGGCAGAGATGCGGTGCAGTATATCCATAATCAGCCTCCGTTGATCCTGATGCGGTGCAGAGCAGGTATTCTCTGTTGATATATGCGGCTGGGGAGCTTTTTATGCGCTGTTGGATTTGTATAAACCGGATGCCGGACTGCCAGACAGAATATCGACCGAACAAAAAACGTCCGTATGATCGGAATCGGCCATACGGACGTTTAATTATATGATTATGAGGTCACCAAACATATGAGATGGCTCAGAGAATATCGTGATAGCTTTTCGTTTGGGTGGGCAGGTTTTTCTTACGCAGACGGGTTTCGGCGAAATTACGGGTGACCATATAGATGGTGGCGAAAATCGGCACACCGATGAACATACCGACTGTGCCCAGCATACCGCCCATAACGATAACGGCGAAGATGACCCAAAAGGAAGTAAGGCCGGTGGAATCACCGAGAATCTTGGGGCCGAGGATATTGCCGTCGAATTGCTGCAGTGCCAGAATCAGCACCAGGAAGATCAGAGCCTGCCGGGGCGACACGATGAGCAGCAGCAGAATGCTGGGTATCGCGCCGATGAAAGGGCCGAAGAACGGGATGACATTGGTAACGCCGACGATCAGGCTGATGAGCATAGTGTACTCCAGATGCAGGATATTCATCAGGATAAAGCACAGTATGCCGATAATCAGCGAATCCAGCAGCTTGCCGGAGATAAAGCCGCTGAAGATACGGTTGGTGCGGCGGCAGAAATCAAGGAAATGCTCGGCGCGCTCTCTGGTGGCACAGGCATAGACTATTTTGCGTGTTTGTGCCAGGAAAGTCTCTTTACCGATCATCAGATATATCGAAACGATGATCGCCAGCAGGATGTTTTTGGCGCTGGCTCCGGCCTTTAGTGCAACGGCCAGCGAGGTGGATACCAGAGAATCGACGTATTTATCGGGGTTTTGCATAGAGTCGATGATGGTATTGGGCAGATCCTGCAGTGTCATATCCTGAGTAATGCCGTATTGCGCCAGATCCTCGGTGATGCCGTATTGAGCCAGACGCTCCAGCGCTGTCTGCAGGTATTCCTCTATCCAATCGTAAGAAGCACTGTTGGTGAGGATGTTGAAAAGCGACATAATGCTGTTGATCAGCTCCGGTATTACCAGACTGAAGAAAATGCCCAGCATAACCGATACGATCAGCAGAGTGATGGTGATGCTGATGGCCCGGCAGATATTGCGATGGCGGCTGATGAATTTGTTGCGGCAGAGCAGACGCTCCAGATGATTGAGCAGCGGCATCAGCACGTAGGCTATACAGATGCCCCAGATAAAGGGCATAAGCAGATTGACGAAATTATCAAACTTGGCCTGGACGGCATCAAAATTGGCGATGGTGAAATATACGCCGATCAGCAGCAGGCCGACGATAAAGATATAAAAAGAGTGCAGCAGATAATTATGATTATACAGATCCTCAAAGCGTTCGAGCCGGGCCTGTTCCTGATGGCCGGAGGGTTGCTCCGGCGGGGTGGTGTTTGTCATTATTGGCAGCCTTTCCGGAGAAATTCTGTTATCTCCATATGGTCATAAAAATAAGTATACATTATTATATTATATTTAATGCCGTAAGACAAGTTAAATATAGCAGCAGATGCAAGGTTCACTTGCTTTTGGCGGCAGAAATTTGCGAAAATATGTTGTGTAGGTTCCCTGATTTATTGTATAATAACAGTTATGATGGCAAAGAATGTAAACTCGGGCGGGCAGGCTGTCTCTGCCGTTGTACCCGAAGCTATCCGGATATGCCGGGGAGATTTATTGACTGATAATACTGCGGTATTGCTGCTGGGCGGCACACCGGTCGTTGCGGCGGGGCTGCTGGACAGCATCCGGCGGGCCGGTTTCGTGGCGGCGGCAGATGCCGGTGCGGCGATGGCTGTGGCTGCCGGGCGGCTGCCAGACCTGTTGGTGGGCGATTTTGACTCATTGCCCGAGCCAATGCTGGAGGATTGCTGCCGGGCGGGGGCAGAGATCTGCCGCCTGCCGGTGCATAAAGACCAGACTGACGGCGAATACCTGCTGAGCCGGGTGGCGGGGCTGCCTTATCGGCGGCTGCTGATACTGGGCGGTCTGGGCGGCAGGCTGGATCATATGCTGGCGAATATCTGCATCACTCTGCCGCTGGCCGAGGCCGGACGCGAGATATGCTTTGCTGCGGATGATATGCTGGTGGTGGTGCTGGCCGCGGGGGATGAGCCGCGCGAGCTGCATCTGGCGGGCTTTGGCGGGCGTACATTCTCGCTGCAGTCATTATCGGAGGAGTGTCGGCTGGTGCAGGAGGCGGGCTTTGAGTATCCGCTGGATGCGCCGCTGCTGCAGGCTTCATCACTGGGTATCAGCAACGTTGTGGCGGGTGATGCTGCCGCTGTGCGTCTCACCGGCGGGCGACTGCTGGCCTGTCTGGAGCTGCACCCGGATGAGGATATGGGGCTAAGCCCGGTGTGTCCGGCAGAATAAAGTGACTAAGCAGACGCACTTGCAAACTGTCTGCAAATTTTAGGTTATAAGGATGTTTTGAGATGGCAGATATCAATCAGGAAGTCGTCGGCGAGGCCGTGCAGGCCGAGAAAAAGGCACGACGCAACCTCAAACTGGAGTACAAGGAGTTTCGTTATAAGACCTCGATCAATGATGAATTTTACGCGCGGGCGCATTTCCAGGAGTTCTTCCGCCGGACCAACGTGCAGTTGGTGATACTGCTGGCGGTGGCAATGGTGGCGCAGTCCCTGATTTCCGGGACTTTCACCGATCCGGAGGTCGGCTGGTTCACCAAGGGCTCTATTTTGGCGGTGGCGCTGCTTTCGTTCTTTGTAATGCCGATGCTGGCCAAGACGCGCTGGCAGTATATGAAGCAGAACAATGATTTCTGGGTGGACGATCAGCGTTATCTCATCAATGCCAAGGGTATATCCGTAAGCAGCAAGCACGGTGATCGCCGTCTGCAGTGGCGTGAGGTGCGCCGTATTTTTGAGACTGATGAGGCTATCATATTCACACTTTATAAATTCCATATGGTAGTGCTGCCGATGAAGGAATTTGAGGCCGGTGAGAAGCAGCGCATCCGTGATCTGATCTATTATTACACCAGAACTACGCGCATTAAGCCCAAACTGAACGGTAAACGCGCAAAATAAGTATCTTACATATGGCAATTTGGCGGCAGGCCGAATGGCCGCGGCGTATACGGCGAATTGGCGTCAACGCTGCGGCGTGCCAAAGGAAAGGAGATCGTGCCGGTGGAGAACATAAACGGTATTGGCTCCGGCCAGACCCTGTGGGAGGAAGTACTGGATTTTATCAGCCGGGAGGGCTCTATCGACGGGGCGCTGGCTGAACGGCTGCTGGCTTTATCGCTGGGCAGGGGTGCCGACGCCGAGCCGCGGCACGAAGCAGCGGCCTGTAGGCCGACCGGCCTGTGCGAGGACGCCGAAGAGTGGGATTTTATCGACCCGCTGGCCGGCAGCACCGGTATGCGTGAGCCGTTATCCGAGCTGGGCGGAGGTATATCGCAGGCGGATATCGTGCGCCATATGATCGCAGAATGTCAGGACGAGCCGGAGCTGGCCGAGCGCCTGCGTTCTTTTATGGAGAAGTATTTGTAGGGTACGCCGAAAACATAACAGGTTTTGGGGTCGTGCCGCGCGCTGCTTCTGTTGGTGTATCACCGAGAAACTTATTATATTTTACGAATATGTATAATATATGTTTGTGTGAAACTAACTATAAAAAGCCTTTTCTCCAAGGCTCCCCTGTGCAAGGCGACCACAGGGAGTGCGTTAGCTGAGCTGTCAGCGAAGCTGACTGAGGGTTTGAAAACTATCGGTAACACACAAGTTCATCAAAAAATATCTATATTTGTGAGAACCCTGTTAGTTTTTTTTGGAGAGT
>JAFQHB010000216.1 GCA_017398165.1 Bacillota bacterium | reverse complement strand
CGCTGGATATCTCGCCGAAAAGCCGTATCGCCAACGAGGGCGAGCTGGCCATATTGCGGGATCAGGTATTGGATCAGGTTTTCGAGCAGGCCTATGGCGAGGAAAACTCCGGCCTGAAGCTGCTGCTGGAGCATTACAGCCGGGGCATCGGGGATGAGGTCATCCGTAATCTGGTGCTGCGGCTGGTGGATTTCGCACGGAGTATGCCGGATGTGGAGGACTGGTTGGCCGGGTTGGCCGAGCCGTATCACGGCGAGCCCCGGGTATGGCTGGAATATTACGGTGACTGCCTGCGTGCCGATATGGTGGAACTGTTGGATATGGCACTGGCGGTGGAGAATCTGGCGGCCAGAAGCGACGGGCTGGATAAATACCTGCCGGTGCTGCAGCAGGACAAGAACGGGCTGATGCAGGCGGCCGAGGTGCTGTGGCAGGGCGATGTGCCGGGTTTTCTGCGGAGTCTGGCGGGGATGGAGTTTGGCCGGCTGCCGGCGCTGCGGGCCAGGGATGATTATGACGCGGCGGCGAAAGAAAAGGTGGGCGTGCTGCGTAAGCAGCTGAAGGATGCCCGGACATCGCTGCTGAATAATGCCGGGCCGCTGCTTTACGGTACACTGGCCGGGGAGAACGAGAGCATCCGCCCGCTGGCCGAGGCTTTATCCGGGCTGGCGCTGGCCTATCACCGGGCGTGGCAGCAGAGCAAAAAACGCCGCCGTCTGCTGGAATTTGCCGATCTGGAGCATTATGCGCTGGGGCTGCTGCGTAATGATGAGCTGGGGGTGGCCGGGCGGCTGCAGGAGCATTTCTTTGAGATCATGGTGGATGAATACCAGGACATCAACGAGGTGCAGGAGACGATATTGCGCCTGCTGACCAACGGCAGCAACCGCTTTATGGTGGGGGATATCAAACAGAGCATATATCGTTTCCGTATGGCTGAGCCGGGGCTTTTCCTGCAAAAAGCGGCGGCTTACGGTGCGGGAGACGGCGGCAGGCGTATTGATCTGAACCGTAATTTCCGCAGCCAGGGTAATATTCTGGATGGAGTGAATTTCATCTTGGGGCGGCTGATGTGCGGCGGCAATATGGAGATCGTCTATGATGAGGCGGCGATGCTGCGCTGTGGACGGCCGGAGCTGGCACGCCATACCAACGAGCTGCTGGTGATAGACCGCGAAGCACTGAGCTGCGCCGATAACGCCGCAGACGGAACGGACGGCGAAAACGGCTCAGGCTGGCTGGAGGAAATGCAGACGGCGGAATTGGAGGCCAACCTGATAGCGGAACGTATACGGCAGGAGCTGGCAGCCGGGCGCAGGCCGGGGGATATCGTGGTGCTGCTGCGGGCGGTAAGAACGTGGTCCCCCATATTGGGGCGGGTGCTGCGGCTGCACGATATACCCTGCTATGCCGATGGTTTTGAGGAATTCCTCGGTTTGCCGGAGGTGCAGACGGTATGGAACCTGCTGGCGGTATTGGATAACCCGCGGCAGGATATCGCACTGGCTGCGGTGCTGCATTCCCCGGTGGTGGGGCTGGCGCTGGCCGAGCTGGCTGACCTGCGGATGCTGGATAAGGGCTGCCTGTACGACGGGCTGAAGCTTTCGCACGATGGGCGGCTGGTGCGCTTTTTGATGCGTCTGGATGGATGGCGGCAGAAAAGCCGTGAGCTGGGTCTGGCTGATCTGTTGGAGCATCTCTATAATGATACGGCGCTGCCGGAGCTGATGGGCGGGCTGACCGGCGGCAGTATGCGGCGGCGCAATCTGGGAGTCATTATGCGGCTGGCGGCGGAATACGATGCTGCGGGCGGTATCGGCGTGGCAGGCTTTTTGCGCTTTATGGAGGCTGCGGGTAAGGAGGCCGGGCGGGTGGCCGAGGCCGGTGGCGACGGCGACCACGTGCGGATTATGAGCATCCATAAGAGCAAGGGTCTGGAGTTCCCGGTGGTGTTTATCGCCGGGCTGGGCACGCGATTTAATGAAGAGGACTTTCGCCGGGATATTTTGCTGCATCGTGAGCTGGGGCTGGGTATGCGGCGGGTCGATCTGGATAAACGCTGCAAATACCCGACCTTCGGCTATAATATCATCACCCGTAAATCGCGCTGGGAGGCATTGGCCGAGAGCCTGCGTATACTCTACGTGGCGATGACGCGCGCCGGGGAAAAGCTGTACCTGGTGGGCAGTGTGGCCTCGGCCGGGGTGCTGGGCAGGATGCTGGCGGCGCTGCCGGATGAGCGTGATTCGGATGCGGTGGCGACCGGTTTTTTGGAGAAGAACCGCAGCTTTCTGGCTTGGGTATGTGCGGCGCTGCTGCCGCACCGTGATGGAGGCGGGCTGCGGCGGCTGGCAGGCTGGCAGGAGGGTGCATCCGCCGGGCTGCCGGGGGCGGAATCAGACTGGCACATCGAGCTGGTGACGGAATTGGTGCGGCCGGTGGCGGCAGACGGGCAGACTGCCTTTGCTATGGCGGACTGGCTGGGCGATGAGCCTGATGCGGATACTGATGCTGAGGGAGCGGCGGACATAGCAGCGGCGCTGCAGCGGGAGTATCCGCAGGCTGATTTGGCACGGCTGCCGGTGAAGTGGAGCGTGAGTGCGCTGCAGCGGCTGGAACCTCTGCCGGTAGTGGACGAGCAAACTGAGGCTGCGGCGGCTGCAGCTGAGGCGGCGGAGGAATTCGCGGCGGAAATAAAGACCGGGCGGCGGCCGCCGGAGTGGTATGCCAGGTACGGTACGCTGGTACACAAGCTGCTGGAGCAGGCTGATCTGGCGGCACTGCGCGGCGGAGCTGATGCGGCGGAGCATCTGGCGGATATATTGCACCGGGTGAGTGCGGGATTCCCGGCTGATGTGGCGGCGGCGGTGCGGCCGCAGGATGTGGCCCGATTTTTCGCTTCTGCGCTGGGGCGGCGGCTGTTGGCGCTGGATGCCTCTGTGCCGGTGCTGCGGGAGCAGCGCTTTATCGCCGGGCTGCTGCTGGATGAGCTGGCCGGGCTGGATGCCGATATCGCCGGACGTTTGGCGGCGGCATCCGGTCTGGATATCCGTTCTCACGGCGGGGAGCGGCTCTTCCTGCAGGGTGTTATTGATCTGGCCTTTCGTGAGGAGGCGGGCTGGGTGTTGGTGGATTATAAATCCGGCGGGAATACCGGCAAAAGTGATGAGGATATACGGCGGCAGTATGCGCTGCAGCTGGCTGTTTATGCCCGTGTACTGGGGCAGGCGACGGGTGAGGCGGTGCAGGCCGGGTATATATATTTTACGGCGAATGACCGTGCGGTACGGATATTGTAGCGTGGATGAAAGATCCTTTTTTTGGGGGATAGCAGATTTTGTGGTATGGTGGGCAGGCACCGTGGGGTGGCGCTGCGGCATAGTATAGGGCAGGCAAATTATGAGTAGTGTGCTGCTCTGTATGGATAGGCGGGTGTTGGTGTATGCTCAAAAAATTCGGGGGCGGCCGGAATTTCTTCCCGGGGCGGGGGTGCTGCCCGCGCGAGGTGCGGCCGGGTGTGTGGATGCGTTTGTGCCGCTGCCTGAGGTTTTCTTTATGGAATCTTTTTGCGCTGTCTTCGCTGCTGCTTTTCGGGTTTTTGCTGTGGTCGCCGGGGTGTTATCTGCTGATCGTGCTTTTCCTGCAAGTATTGGGGCTGCTGGTCTGGCTGCAGAATATGCATTGAGCAGACCCTGCCGCCGGATAGAGGCTCTGAGGGTTGAGTTTTGGCGGGGGTTATGGTATGATGGGGGTAACGATAAGAATAATGCGACAGCCGCCCTGTCAGGGGCGGGAGAGCGTTTTTTTGAGGAGGGAAACAGCTTATGCAGATGAGATTTTTGGGGCACGCCTGTGTGGAGGTGTGCGGCAGTAAGCGCATCCTGATCGACCCGTATCTGACCGGTAACCCGGCTGCTGCGGCAGCACCCGGGGAATTGGCGCCGGATTATATCCTGGTGACGCACGGACACGGCGATCATCTGGGTGATGCGGTGGAGATCGCCAAACGGACGGGCGCGCAGGTAATAACGATGGTGGAGCTGGGCAGATGGTTTGACGGGCAGGGTATCGATGCGCTGGGTATGAATATCGGCGGGTCTTATATCTTTGCCGATGGCTTCCGCGTGAAGGTGATGCCGGCGTGGCACAGCTCGCAGCTGCCTGACGGCTCGCCCTGCGGGCTGGCAGTTGGTTTCGTATTCTGGCTGGATGGCATGTGCTTTTACCACGCCGGGGATACCGGGCTTTTCGGCGATATGAAGGCAGTCATCGCACCGCACGGTATAGATGTGGCTTTCCTGCCGATCGGTGATTTTTATACTATGGGGCCGGATGACGCGCTGATCGCCGCCGAGTGGCTGGGTGCCAGGAAATACGTACCGATACATTACAATACTTTCCCGCTGCTGCAGCAGGATCCGCAGGCTTTCAAAGCGGCGCTGGAGGAGCGCACAGATGCTGAGTGCGTGGTATTGGCGCCGGGAGAGGCGGCAGAGCTGTGACGGTGCAGAAAGAGTATTGTCAGGAGCTTTTTGCCAGAATGTCGGAGGTCTACTGTGGTGAGACCTCCGCATTGGAGTTTGGCTCGACTTTCCAGCTATTGGTGGCGGTGATGCTCTCGGCCCAGACCAACGATAATCAGGTGAACAAAATCACGCGTGAGCTCTTCCGTGATTATGGTACGCCGGAGAAGCTGGCGGAGCTTGACGTGCCGGCGCTGGAGGAAAAGATCAAAACCTGCGGGCTCTATAAGAACAAGGCGAAGAACATCGTAGCGACTACACGCATTTTGCTGGATGAATACGGTGGACAGGTGCCGAGTACCGAGGCCGAGCTGGTGGCGCTGCCCGGTGTG
>JAFQHB010000215.1 GCA_017398165.1 Bacillota bacterium | reverse complement strand
TTATTTGTGAAAAAACAAAGTAAGGAGTGTGTGCAAAATGCGTGAATTGCAGGCAAGCGTGATCACCGACGCAGTAGAAAAGCTGTGTATGGACGCTGCGTACAATCTGCCTGAGGACGTAAAAAAAGCCCTCAGCGATATGCAGGAGAAAGAAGGCTCGGATATCGGTAAATATATCCTGGGTCAGGTCTGCGACAACTACAAGGTAGCTGCCGAGGAAGAGGTAGCTCTGTGCCAGGATACCGGCACCGCACTTTTCATTATCGAGATGGGTCAGGAGCTGGTAATCACCGGCGGCGGCCTGGTGGACGCTATCAATGAGGGTGTGCGCCGCGGCTATACCAACGGCTATCTGCGTAAATCTATGGTGGCAGAGCCGATTTTTGAGCGTGTCAACACCAAGGATAACACCCCTGCCGTTATTCATTATGAGATCGTAGAGGGCGACGGCCTGAAGATCACCCTGCTGCCCAAGGGCGGCGGCGCCGAGAACTGCTCGGCTGTGCGTATGCTGCGCCCGGCTGACGGCCTGAAAGGCGTTATGGATTTCGTAGTCGAGACTGTCGATGCTGCCGGCGGCAAGCCCTGTCCGCCCGTAGTGGTCGGCGTCGGCGTCGGCGGTACTGCGGATTATGCCGCTTACCTTTCCAAGAAAGCGCTGAACCGCGAGATCGGCGTACACAATCCCAACCCGAACTATGCCAAGATGGAAGAAGAACTGCTGGAGCGCATCAACAAGCTGGGTATCGGACCCCAGGGTCTCGGCGGTGTAGCGACTGCATTGGCGGTAAATGTGGAGTATTTCCCCTGCCATATCGCATCTCTGCCGGTTTTCGTCACTATGAACTGTCACAGCCAGCGTCATAAGAGCGTTGAGCTTTAATCAAGGAGGGGAATGAACAATGGCGGATATTATCAAACTGCAAACTCCTCTGACCGATGAGGATGTAATGAAGCTGAAAGCCGGCGACGTTGTCAGCGTCAGCGGTGTTATCTATACCGGGCGCGATGCTGCCCACAAACGTCTGGTGGAATGTCTGGACAGAAACGAGCCCATGCCTATCGACATCAAGGGTCAGATTATGTATTATGTCGGCCCCGCACCGGCCAAACCGGGCAAACCGATCGGCTCTTGTGGGCCTACCACTTCCTATCGTATGGATCCCTATACCCCCACAATGCTGGAGCAGGGTATGAAGGCTATGCTGGGCAAAGGCCCCCGCAGCAAAGAAGTAGTAGACGCTATGATCAAGCACAAGGGCGTCTATCTGGCAGCTATCGGTGGTGCGGCAGCCGTTATCGCCAAGGCTGTAAAGAGCTGTGAGGTCATTACATACGAGGATCTGGGCGCTGAGGCTATCCACAAGCTGGAAGTCGAGGATCTGGTGTGCTTCGTGGCTATCGACGCCGAGGGCGGCAACCTGTACGAGACCGGCAAGCTGCCTTTCCGTGAGGTATAATTATCCCTCATAGGGTGTTCGCAAAAATTCAGGAAATCTGTTGATTTCAGAGGTCTATAGATGAACAGTATAGGCCGGGGCGCAGTTGCTGCGGCCTCGGCTTATGCTGTTTTGTTGTTTTATTGCCGGATATAGGAGAGTGACAGAGTATGAGGTGTAATAAAAAAGCAGCGCAGTCTGCATTGTGTGGTATTTTGTGTGTAGTTTTGTTGTGCGTGATGTGTGGCTGCGGCGGCAGTGTCACCACGAAGAATGCCAAGCCGGTGGCATCTTATCAGGTGCTTTCGCGGGTAGCTGAAAGTGAAAACTATAATAACAGCGAGAGCTACGAGGCGATCAAAGCTCTGGATGACGGGTCTTATCTGCTGGCGATCGCCGGCAGGGAATATGATGAGGATCAGCATTATAGCAGTATGACCGACATTCGTTTGGTGCGCTGCCTGCCCGGCGGTGAAACAACCGTCATTACCGGCGCTGAGGGAGAGTTCGGCCTGGATGAGGCGGATTGGATAGTGTCGGACAGCGGCGATGCGGAAAACTATCGTATTGCGCTGCAGAGTATGTCGAGCGGTGATATCGTAGGGCTGGCTGTGCCGCAGGAGTTGCAGGCATACTCCAAGGCACTTTATGCTGCGCCGGATTGTTGGCTGTTGATGCGTGATATTGTATCCTGTGGGGAAACCTGCGAATACTCTACCCGGGTCTATTATTATGATGCAAGGGCCAAGCTGTCGGAGGAACCGCAGGTGCTGCTGTATTCGAATGCCGAGGGATTGAGTATGGATATGGCAGTCTCGGCAGACGGCACGCCGGAGCAGTTTGTTTTCCTCACCCGGTTGGGCGAGCTGACAATGATAGATGCGGCAGACGGCAGCGTGCGGACGATGACGGCAGGCGAGGATTTTGCGGATGATTTCGGGACTTGGCGGCGTTATCAGGGCGTGTGGGCTGTGCCGGACAGCGATATGCTGGTGCTGCAAGTGGAATATGACCTGAACGACAAAGGCGACCAGGCGGTGGACTATCTGATGCTGGATACCGTGACGGGCGAGATCACCGGGAAATATACCGTAAAAGGAACGCTGTGGGAATATTCTCTGAAGACGGCGGATGCGGACACGCTGTATTTCGCACAGGCTGCGGTTTCGGGGGATTACAACAGACTGGTGAGTGTCGATTTGGCAAACGGTGAGGAAAAGCTGCTCTTTGCCCCTGTCGATGGGGATATGGCAAGCAATATCAGTGATATTCGGGATGCGGCGCTCCTGCCGGACGGCTCTGGAATATTGCTGATGACCGCCGGGCAGGTACTGCAGGTATCTCTGGAGGATGAGCTGCAGGAAAAGTAATGATTGGCTAAAAGGGTGATAGAGTATGAGGTGTAATAAAGCCATGTGTATGACAGATTTGATGGAGAATGGCAGAGGCCCGGCAGGGCTTTGGCGGACGATGGGGCTGCTGCTGATATTGGCGCTGCTGCTGCCGCGGACTGCCCTTGCAGTGGAGCCGGCGACTGTCCCGACGGTGAGCAGATCGCCGAGGCGCAGCAGCGGGACGGCTATACCTATCTGCCTGTCAGGACGATATTTGAGAAGTGTAATGCCAGCGTGAACTGGGATGCTGCTACGCGGACGGTGACTGCTGTGCGCGTGGACGGTGCGGTGCTGTATATCGACACCGGGAACGATACCGCCAGCCTGACCGCCCAGGGTGAAACGAAGACGCTGGATATGACCGGCGGCTGCTATGTTGCTGACGGTGTGACGTATCTGCCGCTGCGCTTTGTGGCGGAGAATTTGCTCTGCAAGGTGGAATGGCAGGAGTGGGATAGATCTGCCCGTATCACTAAAAATTATCTGGCATATTCGACCCGTTGGGATGGCTACGGTCATCATTTCGTATTGGATCTGGCGACGGGTGATTTCTCACGGACTCTTGGCGGCGAGGTAGAGCTGCTGGGGACTCTGGAACTGCCGGAGCTGAGCGATTATGTGTATTTGAGTAGTATGAATGTAAAGACCACTGAGACCGGTAATTATCTGGTGCGCTGCGGGGGCATCAGCTCCGGCGCGGTAACGATGCGTCTGGAGTTTTACGGCTGGGTACCGGCAGCAGGCGGCGAGTGTTACAGCACGTATCTGAAAAGCCACGCCGATGCCCTGCCTGAGCCGACAGTGCTGGCGGATGTCGTCTGGCTGCCTGACGGTGAGCGTATCGACGAAAGCACCGGACAGGCTGTGGCCTATGATCTGAAGGCGTTGTATAACACGGCACGGACGCTGGAATTTGGTACACCTGAGCTGGTGTGGACGGATGACCGCTATATGCTGCTCTCTGACGGCAGTGATTTCGTGCTGTACGATACGGCCAATAAAAGCGGCGTTGATCTGACCACTCTGCTGCTGACGGATGAGGTAAAGGTGCAGGTCAATACTTTCCTGCATACGGCCGCACCCGATTACTTCAGTACCGAGGAACAGTTCGCTTCGTTCTGGGCTGATTACGGCCGGACATCTTCGCTGTATACCTTTACCGCGGTGCCGTATATGCAGTTTACCGCCGCTTCCGACGGGGTGATCTGTATGAATCTGCGCTGTCCCTATTATTATGAGGAGCCTGATGGGATTTCGATGCTTACGCAGAGCTTCCCGCTGTTTTATTATCTGCCGCAGTAAAAGGGGCGTTATGAAAGAGTGCCGAATATAGAGGGTTTAAGTAAAGCCTGCTGCAATAAATCTGACTATAAAAAGCACTTTCCTCAAGGCTCTCCTGTGTAAGGGGAGCTGGCAGCGAAGCTGACTGAGGGGTTGCAAAACTATCGGTAACAAATAACCCCATCAAACAGAACTCTATGCATTTTAATAACAAAATTACAAAAGCCGTAAAAGTGCAGCAAAAAAGGGAGTTGGCGTCTATGCGTCAGCTCCCTTGCGGCTTTTGCCGTTGTGTGCGGTCAATGTCTCAGTGTGCGGCGCCGAACAGATTGAGTATCACCACCCCGGCCACTATCAGCGCGATGCCGAGGATGCCGGGCAGATTGATGCTCTCGTGGAACAGGAATACCGAAAGCAGCGTTGCTGCGATGATGCCAATGCCGCTCCATACGGCATAGACTACACTGAGGTTCATATATTGCAGGGTTTTGGAGAGGAAGAAAAAGCAGGCGATATAGGCGGCCGCGCAGCCGATGGCGGGCAGTGGGCGGGTAAAGCCCTCGGCGAATTTCATACAGGTAGTGCCCAAAAGCTCGCAGCCGATGGCCAGCGCCAGAAAGAGATATTGTATCATCGGGAAACCCTCCGTTTGAGCAGTGAATGACACCGTCCGCAGTGCCGCCCAAACGATGTGGGCGGTGCGGGGTGGTGCTGAATGATATTTTGCCACTGCGGGGGTGGTTTGTCAAGGTGCTTACTGGGCGGCGGCACGGCAAAAAGGGTGCGTGATAAAAGAAATGTACGGATGACAAAAGAGATGATAAAAGGCAGGTAAAGTATTGACTTTTGGTGCAATATTTCTTATCATATTCGTTATAATGAGCTATACCGCTGATTTTTGGCTTTTCGGATATTGGTGCAGGGTGCAGGATAAGCCCCCGCGCACGATAAAATTGCTGTAAAATTTGCGTTGTGCAATTTATAAACTATATAAACCGTGAGTTGCGGTGAACACAAAGAAAGAGGGAACTGTAATGAGCAAATTGGAGTTTGTAAGCAAGACCGATCCTGAGCTGACTGCTGCCGTCAATGACGAGCTGGGCCGCCAGAGATCGAAAATCGAACTGATCGCATCGGAGAACTTTACTTCTCTGTCTGTTATGGAGGCACAGGGCTCTGTGCTGACCAACAAATACGCCGAGGGTTACCCCGGCAAACGCTATTACGGCGGCTGTGAGTACGTTGACGTAGTGGAGAATCTGGCGCGTGAGCGTGCCAAAAAACTGTTTGGTGCGGCACATGCCAATGTGCAGCCCCATTCCGGCGCACAGGCCAATCTGGCTACCTACTTTGCGCTGATCAAGCCTGGCGATAAGGTGCTGGGTATGGATCTGGCACACGGCGGCCACCTGACCCATGGCAGCCCGGTAAATATGTCCGGCAAATACTACAACTTCGTAGCCTACGGCGTAGAGCCCGAGACCGAAGTTATCGATTATGACCACGTCCGCGCCATCGCCAAAGAGGAGAAGCCCCAGCTGATTGTTGCCGGTGCTTCCGCCTATCCGCGTATCATTGATTTCGCTGCGCTGGCTGATATTGCCAAAGAGGTGGGCGCACCCCTGATGGTCGATATGGCGCACATCGCAGGTCTGGTAGCCGGCGGCTGGCATCCCAGCCCGGTACCCTATGCCGATGTCGTGACCACCACCACTCACAAGACTCTGCGCGGCCCCCGCGGTGGTATGATCCTGTGCGGCGAGGAGCTGGCTCCCGCTATTGATAAGGCTATCTTCCCCGGCTGCCAGGGCGGCCCGCTGATGCACGTTATCGCGGCCAAGGCTGTGGCTCTGGGCGAGGCTTTGCAGCCGGAATTCCGTGAATACGGCAAAAACGTTATCGATAATGCTCAGGCACTGGCCGAGGGCCTGCTGGAAAAAGGCTTCCACCTGGTATCCGGCGGTACCGACAACCACCTGATCCTGGTCAACCTGACCAACAAGGGCATCACCGGTAAATACGCCGAGGCTCGTCTGGATTCCATCGGCATTACCTGTAACAAAAACGCCGTGCCCTTCGATACCCAGAGCCCGTTTGTTACCAGCGGCATTCGTCTGGGCAGCCCCGCTGCCACCAGCCGCGGCTTTAACACCGACGATATGCGCCGTGTTGCCAAGGCTATCGATCTGGCACTGAGCTACGGCGAGGATGAAGCCAAACTGGCTGAGGCTGCTGCCATCGTGCGTGAACTGACCGAGAGCCGTCCGCTGTATCCCGAGCTGGGCTGAGCAGGGCAGTGAATAGGGCAGTGAAGAAGTAAGAGTGGATAGTGAATAAGTATGGGATGTTGGTTTGAGTTCCGATAATTTGCGAGCAAATAAAGTGTAGAGGGCGGCTGGAGCTGCCGGGGGAGGGATTTTTATGCGTGAATCCTGGGATGAATATTTTATGCGGCTGGCCTATCAGGTGGCTACCCGTACCACCTGCCTGCGCCGCAGCGTGGGTGCAGTGGCGGTCAGCCCCGATCATCGGATACTGGGCACCGGCTACAACGGTGCGCTGCCCGGGGCGCCGCATTGTGATGAGATCGGCGGCTGTCTGAGAGAGCAGCTGGGTGTGCCTTCCGGCCAGCGGCAGGAGATCTGCCGCGCCCAGCACGCCGAGGCCAATATCTGCAATTCCGCCGCCAAGCACGGTATCTGTCTGGACGGCGCCACCATATACGTCACCAATCAGCCCTGTACCACCTGCGTCAAGGCGATGGTGACCAGCGGCATCAAAAGGGTGATCTTTGACGGTGAATACCCCGATGAGCTGGCGTGTACTCTGGCGCGGGAGGCCGGTATGGAGCTGATAAGTATGGCGGAGCTGCGTGCTGCCGCCGGAAAAGCGGGTGAAGCAGATGCCTGATAAAAAAATGCCTGATAAAAAGAAAGTCCTGCTGGTATTCGGCACGCGCCCCGAGGCCATCAAGATGGCGCCGCTGGTAAGGGTGTTGCAGGCGGACGAACGCTTTGATGCCAGGGTGGCTGTCACCGCCCAGCACCGTGAAATGCTGGATCAGGTGATGGAGTGCTTTGACATCAGCGCCGATCACGACCTGAATATGATGAAGCACGGCCAGACGCTTTCCGACATTACTGCCGGGGCATTGTGCGGCCTGCAGGCGATAATTGCCGAGGAGCGCCCCGATGTGGTGCTGGTCCACGGTGATACCACCACCACGCTGGCCGGCGCTCTGGCGGCTTTTTATGAGAAAGTACCGCTGGGACACGTCGAGGCCGGGCTGCGGACGGGTGATAAATTCGCACCCTACCCTGAGGAGATGAACCGCTGTCTGACCGGTCAGCTGGCGGATTATCACTTCGCGCCGACCGAGACATCGCGGGATAATCTGCTGCGCGCCCAGGTGGCCGCACAGAATATCTTTGTGACCGGCAATACCGTCATTGATGCGCTGCTGCAGACGGTGGAGTCCGGCTGTGATCTGGCGGAGTACATTGACGCGCCGGTGGACTGGAGCAAGAAAATACTGCTGCTGACCTGCCATCGCCGTGAAAACTGGGGCGAGCCGATGCGCGGCATCTTCCGTGCGGTGCGGGAGATCGCGGACGAGATGGCGGACGAGCTGCAGGTAGTCTGCCCGGTGCATAAAAATCCTCTGGTGCGCGAACTGGCGGCCGAGCTGATGGGGGATGCGCCCAATATCCACCTGATCGAGCCGCTGGAGTATCGGCCTTTCAGCAAGCTGATGAGCGTCAGCCACCTGATTGTTACCGATTCCGGCGGTGTGCAGGAGGAAGCACCGGCTCTCGGCAAGCCGGTACTGGTGCTGCGCGAGGTGACCGAACGCCCCGAGGCCGTGGCGGCAGGTACCGTGCGCCTGATCGGCAACAGCTATGACAGTGTGAATGAAGGCATCCGCCTGTTGTTGACGGATGCAGGCGTCTATAACGCTATGGCCAATGCCGCCAACCCCTACGGCGACGGGCACGCTGCCGAATATATCCGCGACATACTGGCCAAAGTGCTTTGAGTGCGGCGGACAAAGTGCTGCTGTCCGGCATTGATACGGACGAAGCGGCAGAGGCAGACGAATCGGCGCTGACCGAGGCCGAGCAGGATCGTTTCCGCAAAATGCTGGAGGATGCCGAAGCACAGATAGAAGCCCTGGACAAGCGTCTGGTCGCAAGCGGCGTTATCCGACGCGCACCCGGGGAGCCGGAAGACGCGGCAGATGAAGAGTCGGATGAATCATCAAATGAAGCGTCCGAAAGTATCCCGGAGAACGAACCGGAAAAGATACCGCCCAAAGAGCAGACGGCAGATGATAGTGCCGAGTGGCCTGCCGCTGCCGGGGATGTGCTGTATCAACGGTATGATGAATCCCGGGGGGATGGTCACGACGCCGATTATGCGGCCGCTGCCCCGATATCGCCGCCGGTTTCCGATATCCCGCTGCGCAGTGCCCCGTGGCAGCTGCTGGCAGGCTTTGGCATCAGCTTTGCGGTGCGGGTAGGTATATTGGGCATATGGATGGGCAGCTATATCGACCGCCGCTGGCTGGGAGATACCGGCATCGGTGCGATGGCGATTATTGTGCTGGTGATCTTCTATTCGTTTTATATGCTGTACCGTGATTTGATGCGGCTTTCGGCGCCTGCCGATACTGCCGGCACGGCAGATAAAAACGCTGCGGATAAAAAAGCCGCAGAAGAAAAAGCATCGGGTGAGTAAAGGTGTCCCGGCGGGCGGTATACTGTAAAAATACCTCACTGATGCAAGAATATTCATAAAGCACACAATAAATACAAAAGAAATACAAAATACAATCGCGTTTTTGCTGTAAAGGCGATTGTATTTTGTGCGAATAAGTTGTATTATAGATATATTATTTTATCAGCAAGCTGTCCTGCCCTCGGGCGGCACGGCTTTGTGGGAGGTTTTTTAGAATTATGGGAAAGATCTATTATCAGGAAGATTGTAACCTGTCTTTGCTGCAGGGCAAAACTATTGCTATTATCGGTTATGGCTCTCAGGGCCATGCCCACGCCAAAAACCTGAAGGATTCCGGCTGCGATGTTATCATCGGTCTGTATGAGGGCAGCAGCTCCTGGGCCAAGGCCGAGGCTGAGGGCTTCAATGTTTATACTTCTGCCGAGGCCGCCAAAAAGGCAGATATCATTATGATCCTGATCAATGATGAGAAGCAGGCCGCTATGTATAAAGAAAATATCGCTCCTAATCTGGAGCCCGGCAATATGCTGATGTTCGTTCACGGCTTCAATATCAACTTTGGTCTGATCGTACCCCCGGCCGATGTTGACGTGACTATGATCGCACCCAAGGGCCCCGGCCACACCGTACGCAGCGAGTATCTGGCCGGCAAAGGCGTTCCCTGCCTGATCGCTGTGGAGCAGAATGCTACCGGCCAGGCACAGGATCTGGCGCTGGCTTATGCTCTGGGTATCGGCGGTGCGCGCGCCGGTGTACTGGAGACTGACTTCAAGACCGAGACCGAGACTGATCTGTTCGGCGAGCAGGCCGTACTGTGCGGCGGCGTTTGCGCCCTGATGCAGGCCGGCTACGAGACTCTGGTTGAGGCCGGTTATGACCCTGCCAACGCTTACTTTGAGTGTATCCACGAGATGAAGCTGATCGTTGACCTGATCTACCAGAGCGGTTTTGCCGGTATGCGTTATTCGGTATCCAATACCGCTGAGTTCGGTGATTACGTCACCGGCCCCAAGATCATCACCGAGGACACCAAGAAAGCTATGCGTAAAGTCCTGGCTGACATTCAGGACGGCACCTTTGCCAATCAGTTCCTGGTGGATATGTCCGCTGCCGGTGGTCAGGCTCATTTCAAGGCTATGCGCAAAAAAGCCGCAGCTCATCCCTCCGAGGCCGTTGGCGAGGCTATCCGCAGTCTGTACAGCTGGAACGGCGAGGACAAGCTGATCAACAACTAATTTGTTTGGCGGTTTAATATTCGTAATACAGGGGCAGGCGCTTTGTGCGTCTGCTCTTTTTTGTGCTTTAGCAGGGGGCGGGATGCAAAAAATCAGCTGTGCTTGTGTATTCTTGCGGTGAAGAAATGGACAAGGGCGGGCAAATGTGCTAAAATATATCATTAGGCAAAAATTATCAAGCAAAAATTCCGACTGAATATGCGAGAAAGGAAGATAAACGCATGAGCAAGCTGGATGATGCACGCAGGCGCATCAATGAGATCGATGCCGAGATCGCGCAGCTTTTTGAGCGGCGGCTGGATGCGGTGGGCGATGTGCTGGAATACAAACGCGCCAACAACCTGCCGATATTTGATGGCGGCCGCGAGCAGCAGGTGGTGGAGAAAAACCTGGCGCTGCTGCAGAATAAGGAATACCGTCCGTATTACCGGCAGTTCATCCTGCACCTGATGGACATCAGCAAGGATTATCAACGGGCGATGCTGCAGCACAATGTGGCGGCCTATGCCGGGGTGGAGGGCGCCTTTGCCTGGCAGGCGACGCGCTCTCTTTTCCCGACTTATAATTATCTGGCGTGTCAGGATTTCGAGAGCGTATTTATCGAGGTGCTGGAGGGGCGCGCCGCTTTTGGCGTCATCCCGTTTGAGAATTCTTATACCGGCGAGGTCGGCGAGGTCTTTGATCTGCTCTTTAAGTATGATTGCCACATCCAGGGGATATGCGATCTGCCGGTGCGGCAAAATCTGCTGGCACTGCCGGGGGCGACATTGTCCTCCGTCCGCAAAGTCTATTCGCATCCGCAGGCACTCAGCCAATGTGCCAAGTTTCTGCAGGAGTATAAGTTGGAGACGGTAGAGTACGTCAATACCGCATTGGCCGCCAAATACGTGGCCGAAAGCGGCGATACTTCGCTGGCGGCTATTGCTTCGCTGGAGACTGCCGAGCTGTACGGGCTGGATGTGCTGGCCGAGACTATCAATATCAGCAAGCAGAACACCACCCGTTTTGTCGTGATATCGCGGGAACTGAAGCCGACCGGCAGCCGTTTCAACCTGCTCTTTACCGTAGGGCATAATGCAGGACAACTGGCGCGGGTGATGTCGCTGATCGGTGATATGGGCTTTAATATGGAGAGCATCAAATCCCGCCCGGTGAAGGAGCTGCCCTGGCAGTATTATTTCTACGTAGAGATAGAGGGCAAGCTGGACGACCCGCGGGCGGAGGAGCTGCTGCAGCGCCTGAAGACGAGCTGTGATACCTGCAAGCTGCTGGGCTCTTATGATATCAGGAAGCTGTAAGAACGGCTATGTAACGGCTTGTAACATAACAAATTAAAGCCTCCCCTGTGTAAAGGAGGGTGCCCGGCAGGGGCGGAGGGATTGCCGATATAGCGTTGACTTTTCGGTAAGCTGCTCTTGCACAGTGGGCTTGGGCATAGTGCTTTTTATGCTCAGTTTTCAGATGTTTTAGATAAATGCTAAAAAATAATAAACAATATAGATGACAGAGAGGTAAAAATTATGAAAATGACAGTAGATATCCCGGGACATAAATATCATATCCATATCAAGAAAGGCATTTTGCAGGAGGTAGCCAAGTACGTTGACTTGGACCGCAGGGTACTGATCGTAACCGATGATATGATCCCCGGCGAGTACGTAGATGCTCTGCAGAAGCAGTGCGGCGAGAGCTACATCGCTACGGTACACGCAGGCGAGCCCTCCAAGTGCTTTATTTACCTGCAGTTCCTGTGGAATGCTATGATGGAGAACGGCTTTGGCCGCAAGGATCTGGTGCTGGCACTGGGCGGCGGCGTTGTCGGTGATCTGGCCGGTTTTGCCGCGGCTACCTATATGCGCGGTGTGGATTATATCAATATTCCCACCTCCACGCTTTCGCAGATCGACAGCAGCATCGGCGGCAAGACTGCCATCAATCTGGGCGATACCAAAAACATCGTCGGTGCTTTTCATCAGCCGCGTGCCGTTTTCATCGACACTGATCTGCTGAAGACACTGGACGACCGCAATTTCTATAACGGTCTGGCCGAGGCTGTCAAGGCCGGTATGATCGCGGACGAGAAGCTGTTTGCACTGCTGGAGGAAATGCCTGCCGACCGTGAACAGATCCAGGAAAAATATATCGAGAAAATCATCAGCAAGGCGCTGGCAGTCAAGAAAGACATTGTCGAGCAGGACGAGAAAGAAACCGGCCTGCGCCAGATACTGAATTTCGGCCATACTCTCGGCCACGCTATCGAGAGTGCGGGTGAGCTGGAGGGTATGCTGCACGGCGAGGCTGTGGCTGTCGGTATGCTGCAGATCACCGAGGATGCTGCCATCAGGGAGCGTCTGGCGGCGGTGCTGGATAAGCTGCACCTGCCTACCAGCCACGATTACCCGGCTGAGAAGCTGCTGGAGATCATTGGCCACGATAAGAAAGTCAGCGGCAAGAAGATCACTCTGGTGAAAGTAAACACTATTGGCAAGGCCGAGCTGGTCAAGACCAATATGGAGGCCTTTAAGGCGCAGCTTTTGGGTTAAGTTTTGACGGGTTTTGCCCGTCGGCGGTGAGTCGAGGGGGGGCAGGGCTGCCTGATCCCCCCGCAGGAGCAGTGGCAAAACGCCTGCGCCCCGGTATAAAAGGGGCATTTTTGTCTGCATTATGAAGGATGTGATGAGTGGTGAAAAGTACATTCGGGAAAAATCTGACCGTTTCGATATTTGGCGAGAGCCACGGTGCGGCAATCGGTGTGGTGATCGACGGTCTGGCGGCGGGTATCCCGCTGGATATGGCGGCCATCCGCCGGGACTTGGATTTCCGCCGGGCGACGGGGGCTATCTCCACCGCGCGGCAGGAGGGCGATGAGTTTGAGATCGTCAGCGGCTTTTTTGAGGGGCATACCACCGGTACACCGCTGTGCCTGATGATCCGCAATACCTCCACCCGCAGCGGTGATTATGCCCGTACCAAAGACCTGCTGCGTCCGGGACACGCCGATTATACCGCCTTTGTGAAGTATGGCGACTGGCAGGATTATCGCGGCGGCGGTCATTTTTCGGGGCGCATTACCGCACCTCTGGTGGCGGCAGGAGCGATATGCCGGCAGATTCTGGCGGCACACGGCGTGATGATCGGCACACACATCGCAGAATGCGGCGGTGTGGCTGATGCCCCGATGCCCTCTGATGAAGCGGCACTGGCGGCGGCACTGGACAGGCTGAATAACACGGCTTTTGCGGTGCTGGATGCCGACCGGGGCGATAAAATGCAGCAGGCTGTGCTGGCGGCCAAAGCTGACGGTGATTCGGTGGGCGGTGTGCTGGAGACTGCCGTTATCGGGATGCCTGCCGGTATTGGCGAGCCGTTTTTTAATTCGGTGGAAAGTACGCTGGCGCATTTGCTTTTCTCGGTGCCGGCGGTAAAGGGTGTGGAGTTCGGCGCAGGCTTTGCCTTTGCCGGGATGCGTGGCTCGGAGGCCAATGATCCCTGGCGAATGCAGGATGGGCGGCTGCGTACCGCGACCAACAACAACGGCGGTATCAACGGCGGTATCAGCAACGGTATGCCGATAGTCTTTCGTACTGTTATCAAACCGACGCCATCGATCTATAGGGAGCAGCAGACGGTGGATTATGCGGCGCGGCAGGATGCCACTCTGCAGATAAAGGGGCGGCACGACCCGGCGATTATCCACCGGGCGCGTGTGGTGATCGATGCTGCTGCGGCTATCGGCCTGTGCGAGCTTTTCTGTGAGGCTTTTGGCACGGCCTGGCAGATTGATGGTATAGTGAATAAGTAAGAGTGAATAAGTTTCCCAATTTATAATATTGCACAACAGCTGAGGTGCAGCAACGGGAGTAGAGTGCTGAATAAAATGAGTGAGAAGAAATTTTACGGGCTGATCGGGGAAAAGCTGGGGCACAGCTTTTCCAAAGAGATTCACGAGAGTCTGGCTGATTATAAATACAGCCTGTGCCCGCTGACCAGGCAGGAATTTGCGCCGTTTATGGAACGGGCGGATTTTGCCGCGATCAACGTGACCATCCCGTACAAGGAGGCCGTCATCCCCTATCTGGCGGAGGTCGACCCGCGGGCGGCGGCTATCGGTGCGGTAAACACCATCGTCAACCGCGGCGGCAGATTGTGCGGTTACAACACCGATTTTGACGGGGTGAAGTACCTGCTGGCGCGGCACGGCATCGAGCTGGCCGGGCGCCGGGTGCTGGTGCTGGGTACCGGCGGCACCTCCAAGACGGTATGTGCGGTGGCAGAGGCTCTCGGTGCGGCCGCTGTGGCGGTGGTCAGCCGCAGCGGCGGTGCGGGGAGGCTGGATTATGCACAGGCTGCGGCGGCGCTGGATACGCAGGTCATCATCAATACCACGCCGAACGGTATGTACCCGCATAACGGTGATGCCCCGCTGCTGGATCCGGCGGCTTTCCCGGCGCTGGAGGCGGTAGTGGATGTGGTGTATAATCCTCTGCAGACCAATATCGTGCTGGCGGCCAGAGAGCAGGGCAAAAAAGCCTGCGGCGGTCTGGAGATGCTGGTGGCGCAGGCGAAGTACGCGGCAGAGCTTTTCACCGGGCGGCATATGGATGATGCGGTGATCGATGATATTTACCACAGACTGCGGCGGGACAAGCTGAATATCGCGCTGATCGGTATGCCGGGCAGCGGCAAAAGCACTGTCGGGCGAAAGTTGGCCGGATTGCTGGGGCGGGAGTTTGTTGATTGTGATAAAGTGCTGGTGGAGCGTGCCGGACGGCAGATCAGCGATATCTTCCGTGAGGACGGCGAGGATGCATTCCGCCGGCTGGAATCCGAGGTGCTGCTGGATGTGGCCGGCCTCGGCGGACGGGTGATCGCTACCGGCGGCGGTATCATCAAAAACCCGGCCAATATCCGTATGCTGCGGCAAAACTCGCTGCTGATCTTTCTGGACAGAGCGCCCGAGCGGCAGGCGCTGGATGCCGGGCGGCCGCTTTCGCAGAGCACCGGGGACAATATGCGGCTTTATGCTGAGCGTTATCCCATCTACACTGCCTGCGCCGATTATCGGCTGGATAATAACGGCAGCGCCGGGTCTGCGGCTGCGGCATTGGCGGAATACTGGCAGACAGTGTGACGGATTGCGTTATGGATTGCGTTACAGATCGTGTGATAGTGAAGGAGGCGACAGGAATTGGATAGCCGGAATGAGAAAAGCCGGACAATCAGAATACTGGTGATCAACGGGCCGAATCTGAATCTGCTGGGTCGGCGCGAGCCCGCGATATACGGGCACGATACCTATGCCGGGCTGGTGGATATGGTGCAGCGGCATTGTGCGGCGCGCGGTGTGGAATGTGAAGTGATGCAGAGCAATCACGAGGGCGTGATCGTCGATGCGATACAGCAGGCTATGGACGAATATGACGGTATCGTTATCAACCCGGCAGCCTATACGCACACCAGTGTGGCGATACTGGATGCGCTGAAGGCCGTGCAGCTGCCGGCGGTGGAAATCCACATCAGCGACGTTAATAACCGTGAGGACTTTCGTCGGGTATCTTACCCGGGGATGTATTGCTTCCGCACGGTGAGCGGTGAGGGCATCAATGGGTATTGTACCGCTATCGATGCGCTGCTCGATCATATTGCGGGGCAGTAGCGGATAGTACCCGAAAGGGTGCCTGATCGTATGACCGTGATATGTCGTGATATGGTTTGATATGGTTTTGGTCGGGAGAGTTTTTATTGGATTTTATTTTATTCATAAAATTTTTATAAATGTGAGGTGCGGGACAGATGATAATTACACTGAAAAGGGGCTCATCGGCGGAGGAAACTCAGCGTCTGATAGAAAATATTGAGAAGCAGGGGCTGGAGATGCACCTGATCTCCGGTGAGAACTGGAACGTATTTGGTGTGGTCGGTGATACTTCGGTGCTGGATGAGAAGAAGATCTACGGCTATTCCTGCGTACAGGAGGTCTGCCGGGTATCGGCGCCCTAT
This sequence comes from Bacillota bacterium, assembly GCA_017398165.1. Taxonomy (GTDB): domain Bacteria; phylum Bacillota; class Dehalobacteriia; order UBA4068; family UBA4997; genus Avidehalobacter. The sequence continues at coordinate 5,569 of JAFQHB010000215.1, read as the reverse complement.
AAGCTGGCCAACCGTGTATTCCACCCGGCGGATTCGGTGGTGGATGTGCGTGGCGTGCGTATCGGCGCGCATGAGAAGATCGTCGTTATCGGCGGTCCGTGCTCGGTAGAGGAAGAAGAATCCTTTATGACCAGCGCGCAGGGCGTGTATGAGGCCGGTGCGGATATGCTGCGCGGCGGCGCATACAAACCGCGTACTTCGCCTTATGCCTTCCAGGGGCGCGGCAAGGAGGGTCTGGATACTCTGTGCCATGCGCGGGAGAAGTACAATATGCCGGTCGTCACCGAGCTGATGAGTATCAACAAAATCGAGGAATTTATCGAGAAAGATATCGATATGATTCAGATCGGTGCGCGCAATATGCAGAATTTTGACCTGCTGAAAGAGGTCGGCAAGACCCGCATCCCGGTGCTGCTCAAACGCGGCCTCAGCAACACCATCGAGGAATGGCTGATGGCGGCGGAATATATTATGAGCGAGGGTAATGAGAAAGTCATCCTGTGCGAGCGCGGTATCCGTACTTTTGAGAAGTATACCCGCAACACGCTGGATCTCAGCGTTATCCCGATCGTGAAAGAGCACAGCCATCTGCCGATCATTATTGATCCCAGCCACGCTACCGGCCATCGCCAGCTGGTGGAATCTATGTCTCTGGCGGCTATCGCGGCGGGTGCTGATGGCCTGATCATCGAGACTCATCACTGTCCGGAATGTGCGTGGTCGGACGGCGCGCAGACTGTGACCCCCGATCAGCTCAAAGCCATCATCGCCAAGGGCAAGGCTATCGCCCACGTCATCGGGCGGAGGATGTAATGCGGGCGACAGTTTTCCCCGGGCGGCCGGCGGGTGAGGTACGGGTACCATCCAGCAAGAGTATGGCGCACCGTGCAGTGATCTGTGCGGCGCTGAGTGCCGGGCGGAGCGTGCTGACTAACGTCAGCCTGTCCAACGACATCCGGGCGACTGTCGCCGGGATGCAGAGCCTGGGGGCGGCTATTACCGTGGAGGAGACGGTGGGGCAGCCTGCCCGCCTCATCGTGGATGGTATCGGGCGGCCGTGTGCCGATGCTCCGCTGACGGTGGATTGCGGCGAAAGCGGCTCTACGCTGCGCTTTTTCATCCCGATCTTTGCGCTTTGCGGCCAACCGGTGCGCTTTGAGTGCAGCGGGCGGCTGGCCGAGCGTCCGCAGACGGTGTATCAGCAGCTTTTTGAGAAAACAGGTACCGAATTGACGGCGGCAGACGGCGGCTGGCAATTAGACGGCGGTATCTGCGCCGGTGATTATGAGCTGCGGGGTGATATCAGCTCGCAGTTTATATCCGGGCTGCTTTTCGCGCTGCCGCTGCTGGCGGGGGATTCCTGCCTGCATATTCTGCCGCCTTTCGAATCGCGCTCTTATGTGCTGCTGACACTCGCGATGCTGGCCAAATTCGGTATCCGCGCCGAGTGGCGGGATGAAAACACGCTCTTTATCCCCGGCGGTCAGCAGTACCGGCCGTGCGATCTGGCGGTAGAGGGGGATTTCTCGCAGCTGGCGTTTTTTGCGGTGCTGGGCGCTTTGGGCGGCGAGGTGACGCTGCGCGGCGTGGATACCGGGTCGCTGCAGGGTGACAGCCGCATCATTGATATCGTGCGCGCTATGGGGGCGGAGGTGCAGCCGCTGGCGGATGGCTATATCTGCCGTCCGGGCGAGCTCTGCGGTGCGGATATCGATCTGGCGGATTGCCCCGATCTGGGGCCGGTGCTGTGTGTGCTGGCGGCGTGTGCCGCTGGCGAGAGCAGCCTGTATAATGCCGGGCGTCTGCGTATCAAGGAGAGTGATCGTATCGCCGATGTGGAGGAAGAGCTGGTACGCTGCGGCGTGCGGATGCACAGTACCGAGGATGCTATGTATATCACCGGCGGCAGTGCCTATGCGGGTGGTGTGGAATGCAGCGGGCATAACGATCACCGTATCGTGATGGCGCTGGCGGTGCTGGCGACTGTCTGCGGGCAGCCGCTGGTCATCCGCGGGGCGCAGGCGATCAACAAGTCTTATCCGCGGTTTTTTGATGATCTGCAGCAGCTTGGTATAAAGGTGGTATTGGAGAATGACTGAGATTATGGCTGGAAACAGGCCGGTGAATAAGCTGATCGAGAAAAAGGCGCTGGAGCTGAACCGCGAGTGCAAAATACTGATCGTGGGTACCGGCCTGATCGGCGGCTCCTACGCTATGGGGCTGTCCCGCAAGGGTTATGACGTCAGCGCCATTGATACCGACGCCGATAGCATCGCTTTTGGCCTGGAAAAAGGGTATTTCCGCCGGGGCAGTACCGAGGCGCAGCCGGATATGCTGGCTGCCGCCGATATCGTGGTGATCGGCCTCTACCCCACCACGCTGCTGAAATGGCTGGAGGATAATCAGCAGTATTTGCGCCCCGGCACGCTGATAACCGATGTCAGCGGCGTCAAGAGCAGCATCGTGGATAAGGCGCAGTCCTTTCTGCGTCGGGATGTCGAGTTTTGTGCCAGTCACCCGATGGCCGGGCGCGAGGTATCGGGCATCCGGAATGCCGATTGGCGGATATTCCGCAATGCCAACTTTATCATCACGCCGACTGCCGGGAACACGGCCGAGGGTATCGCCACCGTGCGCGCGCTGGCCGAAGAGCTGGAGTTTAAGACCATCCGGGAGCTGGATGTCTATGCGCATGACCGTATGATCGGTTTTCTCTCGCAGCTGACCCACGCCATCGCCGTCAGCCTGATGACCTGTAATGACGATGAGGATTTGGCGGCCTTTACCGGTGACTCGTTCCGTGACCTGACGCGTATTGCGCGCATCAATGACGTGATGTGGTCGGAGCTTTTCCTGCTGAATCGTGATATCCTGATGGAAAATATCGATCAGTTTTCCGCCGAGCTGGGGCGTCTGCGCGGTATGCTGGAGCAAAACGACCGTGATGGGCTGCGTCAGATGTTCCGCAAATCCACCGAGCGGCGCGCGCAGTTTGACGCCGGCAAATAATTGGGCGGACGGTCTGTACGGGAAAGCGAAACCCAATTCGCTGCCGGCTCGGCTGACGCACTCCCTGCGGCCACCTTGCACAGGGTGCCTTTGAAAGGGTACTGCATATTCGGGGACCGATGCTCTATAATCTTAAAAAAATAAAAACCGGCTGTCAGGGGTGGATTCCCGGCTGCCGGTTTGATTTTTATGGTTTGCTGCTGTTATTTCTGTTTTTTCAGGCTGTCACGGATCTCGCGCAGCAGCAGGATGTCCTCGCTGGGCTCGGGCGGAGCTGCCGGTGCTGCTTCTTCCTCTTTTTTGCGGTGCAGGCTGTTGATGGCCTTGATGCAGCAAAAGATGGTCAGTGCGATCAGCAGGAAATTGACGATTGCCTGAATGAAGTTGCCGTAATAGATGGCTGCCTCGGCAGTTTCCTCGGTGGCGGGGGTGATGATATAGCGCAGCGAGGTGAAATCAATGCCGCCGAAAAGCAGACCGATGGTCGGCATAATGATGTCATTGACCAGCGAATTGACGATGGCGGTGAAGGCGCCGCCGATGATAACACCGGTAGCCAGGTCGATCACGCTGCCGCGGGAGATAAACTCTTTGAATTCGGCCACGAAGCCTTTTTTCTCTGTCATAGGTTGGGTTCCTTTCTGTGATTATTTTGCTTTTGGTGGGTTTTGCGGCGCTGCATTTACAGTCGCTTAAAAAAACCACGATATAATTTATTTTATATCATAGAATCCGGTCTGACAAGCATAAATTTGCCGCCGGGGCAAAATTTGTTGTCCCGGGCGGCGGGCGGCAGGAAAAACAGCGTTGGTGATAGAATTATAAAAGGTTGTCAGGGAGCATCGGTATACGGCAGGTGTACTGTGAGTGTATTATGAGTATTCGGTGCTGCTGATGATGACTGCGGAGGTGCAGAGTTTGTTTGAGGAAATGAAAGAGCCGGAGAACGGGCAGCAAAGAAAACGCCCGACCCGCAGACCGCTGTTCGCGGATGAGCCTGCCCCGGCACGCCGTGTGGCCGAGGGCGCTATGCTGGTGGCCAGTGCGGTGATATTTGGGCTTTCGGCGGCGTATCTGCCGGTGCTGTGGCTGGCGGCGATGTTTTTGTGGCCGGTGCCGCTGGCGCTGCTGGTACGCAGGTTTGGCACAGGCTTTGGCCTGGGCGGCATATTGGCGGCGGCGGTGCTGCTGTCGCTGTTTATCGGGCCGGTGGGCGCGCTGACGATGCTGCTGAATATGGGCGGCGTGGGCTTTTGGTATGGCTATGCGGCGCGGCGCGGCATCAGACCGAGCCTTGCGATATTGGGCGGCGTGGTGATGGCGGCGGTATCCATGCTGGTGCTGATAGTTTTTTCCTCGGCTGTTGCCGGGCTGCAGATCGCTGATCTGACGGCGCAGGTGGAGGGTTTTGTCGATATGTACGTCGGCAATCTGGAGGCTCGTGGCCAGCTGAGTGCCATCATCGGGCAGATGTCGGTGGAGGAATACAGCGCACTGCTGACCGAGCATATGCTCTCTATGCTGCCGGCCTCACTGCTGATGATCGCGATGATGGAGGCGGGCATCGCCTATGCGCTGAATACCTATATATTCCGTCGGCTGGGCTATCCGGTGGCCAAGCTGCCGCCTTTTAACGAGTGGCGGATGCCGTGGTATACTCTGTGGGGGCTGATTATCGCGCTGGCCTGCTGGCTGATCGCACATCAGACGGGTGATGACGGAGTGTGGAATATCATCGCCACCAATGTGATGTATATTTACCAGCCGCTGCTGATGATGGCAGGTCTGACGCTGGTGTACTGGCAGGCGTGGTTTTGGCGGATGCCGTGGATGAATTATATAATGCTGGTGCTGGTGATCTGCGCTTTCCGTATGATATCGCCGATGCTGATAATGCTGGGCCTGATCGACAGTATGATTGATCTGCGCGCCGCAATACAGAAGCGTTACAGGCGGGTGGCACGCTGAGGTAACGGCGGCTGCCTGTGTATTACAAGACCGTGTAACAGTGATAAATCCGAAACAGTGAAATTCTGAAACAATGACAAATTTGCAATATAGAAACGGCCGGATGGGCGGCTGTGAAGGAGTGAATGAAAATGAAAGTAATTTTGTTGGCTGATGTCAGAGCATTGGGTAAAAAAGGTGAGATCAAGGATGTGGCGGACGGTTACGGCCGCAATTTCCTGATCGGTAAGAAACTGGCGCTGGAGGCTACCCCGCAGAATTTGAAGCATCTGGAGGCCGAACAGCGCAAACAGGCTGCCAGAGCTGCTGCCGAGCTGGCCGAGGCCAGGGAGCTGGCCGCCAAAATGAACGATCTGATCGTCGAGGTATATGAGAAAGCCGGCGAAGGCGGCAAGCTTTTTGGCGCGGTGACCAACAAAGAGGTGGCCGAGGCACTCTCTGCCCGTCTGGGTGTGACCATCGACAAACGCAAGGTGGAGATGAAGGAGCAGATCAAGACCCTCGGTGTGGCTGAGGTATCGGTGCGTCTGCACCCTGAGGTACACCAGAAATTCCGCGTCAGCGTGAAAGAGAAGCAGTAAGAGCAATAGGG